>JAAUUB010000288.1 GCA_012031215.1 Microscillaceae bacterium
CCCCGCAACCGGGCCATGCTAGAAGTCTTGTACAGTTGTGGTTTGCGGGTGAGCGAACTGGTGCAGTTGCAAATCAGTAATTTGTACTTTAACCTGGATTTTATCAAAATCAGGGGCAAAGGCCTCAAGGAGCGCTTTGTGCCCATAGGCCAGGAAGCCAAAAAACACGTAATGCTCTACCTGCAATATAGCCGGGTGCATTTGCCTGTTCAGAAAGGTGCTGAGGATATAGTCTTTCTCAATCGCAGGGGCCGTCCGCTTTCGCGGGTGATGGTTTTTTGATTGTGAAAGAGACCGCCGCCCTGGCCGGAATTGCCAAAACCGTCAGTCCGCATACCTTTCGGCACTCATTTGCCACGCATTTGGTGGAGGGCGGTGCCGACCTGCGGGCCGTACAGGCCATGCTGGGCCACGAATCCATTACCACTACCGAAATCTACACCCATCTAAACCGGGATTATCTCCGCCAGACCCTGACCGATTTTCACCCTCGCAGCTGAAGGATTTTCAAGCAATGCTTTTTTCTAATAATACATCAGCGGTCCCGGATGCGCTCGGGGGTGGCTTCGCCCATTACCAGGGGCTTCATCCCCAGGGCAATGGCACGGACAATGACACAAAGATTTTCCACATCCAGGGTGTGCAGTTCATCATTTACTGAGTGGTAAAAGCGGTCCCGGTCTATCTGGACCGAAGAAATGGTATGCGCCGGGATGCCCATTTGGGCAAAACGGGCATTATCGGAGCGGTAAAAAAGATTTTGGGAAGGGTAGGGGTCAGGAAAAAAAACAAAGCCAGTTTCGGCGACATTTTTCTGGAGCATTGTACCGAGGTCTGATTTCTCAAAACCGGTGATGAAAGCCGCCTTTGGCCCTTGCTTAGAGATTTTGCCAATCATTTCTATGTTTATGCCCGCCACATATTGCCGGGGCTGAATCTGCTCGGCAAAATGATTGGCTCCATAGCCCCCAATTTCTTCGGCGGTGAAGGCTACAAATACCAGGGTGCGCTCCGGGGGGGCTGAGACTGAAAATAACGGGCCAGGGCAATCACGGCGGCCACACCCGAGGCATCATCATCGGCCCCGTTGGCAATGGAATCACCCGCTACGGGGCGCAAAACCCCGATATGGTCATAATGGGCCGAAAACAAAAGGTATTCGTTTTTTCGGCCCTGGCCCGAAATCACCCCTACTACGTTGGCATAGCGGTTTTCGTCGTATTCAAAAGTCTGGAGGTAGCTGTCCATTTTTTCAAAATAACTGAGACCAATCTTGCCAAACTCTTCCGCAATCATCCGGGCGGCGCGGTCGGCATCGGGCGTGCCGGCTTTACGCCCCCGTAGCGAATCGTGGGTAAAGGCTTCCAAAAAGTGGGTAATTTCGGCCAGGTCTATTTCCTGTGCCGGGGCATAAGTGCAGGATAAACCCAGCAAGCCTGCCCCGCACCATCCCCTACAAAAAAGAGCGCTGGGCCAGGCCCAAAGAATAAAAATTACTTTTTGAAAGATTTGATTCGTTTTCATGATTTTTTCAAAAAAACACGGGTTTAAAAATGATTCATTTTCAGCCATTTGAGAAAGCTTGGACCTGACTATCCGAAAATTCGCGTATTCATAAAAAAAATGCTGGTCAAAAAATACTGGTTTAATTGTTAGAAAAAAGAGCAGGCCTTTGCACTTACGCTTCTCTCTGACTTACGCTTCTCTCTGATATTGAATACGCACTTCAGAACCCCAAACAGGTAGAAAACTATCATAGCCCCTAAAAATTGCTGACACCATGACTCTCTCATCTCTTTTTCGCAAAAAAAAGGTCGCTGCCTTCAAAACCATCAGTGTGCTTCGCCTTCAGCCCCAAGACCTTTGTTATTATGACCATTTTTCTGAGCCTTTTGAGGTTTCGGATGTGGGCCTCACCCAGCGTTCGGTTTTTTATGTCGAAATCCGCCATTTGCGAACCGGAAAGACGCATCTTTTTACTGACGACTATCCGGTGAAGGTAAGCGAAACCATCTTTCAGCAGCGAAATTAATCAATCACTTCCAGGTTGGGGGGCAGGGAATATCCCCAGGCTTCCAGTATTTCAGCCCATTGGATTCGGATTTGATCAAGTTCAGATTTTTTTATCTGGTAGCGGTTTTTTCATAGCTTTCCTGGCTGCGGATATAGGCTTCAAAAAAAGGCCTGGCCTGGGCAAAATCAGACAGTTGAAGTTGGTCATAAATCATTTCTAAATGCCCCATTGGGTCTTTCTCAAATTCTTCAAACGAAATTTCCAAGAGCCGCGCGGGCTGTAGCCGGGCTTTATCCGCTTCATAATCCCGATACATTTTTACAAAAACATCCAAAATGAGCGAGACGATTTGAGATTCGGTAGTAGATTGAAACTGCAAAGTAGGAAACAAACTCAGGAAAAACTTTTTGGTAGAAAGATATACCACAATTGGGTTGCGATAAAGATAAATAAAACGCGCCTCGGGATACATTTCCAGCAAGATAGGCAGTCTTACGGTATTGACCGGATTTTTGAACACGGCTCTTGGCTTTTGGGTATTGAGCAGGGCTTTGGCCAGAAGCTTTTGGTAGTTGCTTTGCCAACGCCGCCGCCGGGCCGGGCGTACTTGCAGCCGGGCAAATTCCTGGTAAAAACGGGCATATTGGTCGGGAAAATGAAAGAAATAATAATAGGCCATCGGAAACATATTGCCCACCGCAAACTCATCTTCCTGGGGAAAATCAACCGAAAGCTTCACATTATCGCTGGGGCGCTTTTCAGGCATCACTGCCCGCATAAAGCTTTTGAAAAGCCACTGGCTGGCCAGATTTCCGGAAAAAGCGATTGATACGTAGTCAGATAGCCACTGCGGGGGTCCTGACAAAGGACATTGTGCAGGAAAGTAGTGCCACTGCGCCAGTGCCCCAAAACAAAAAGAGGAGGCTCTATCATTTTAAAACGCCGCAAGCGGCCCCGGTAAACCCAGTATTCGTACCAGCGGAATGGAGTGGCTAGCAGTACTATCAGCCCCGTCAGCAATATATTGAGGTAGTAACGTGGTGCTATCCGCCCCTGGGGCAAAGCCCCCAAAAAGACGCGTAGTGAGGCCCCTGCCAGGGTTGAAAGATTGTGAAGCTTAAAATCTCTTTTTCTTGTCATCTTGTCCGTGATTGCTCAGGCAATATTAAGCCTAGAAGGGCATACTACAAAGTAAAAAATCTCGTCAATGCTTCTAGCGGAAGGACTCAACTTCAGCTTAACAAGTTTTTTACTTTATTTTTGAAACAATCAAAACCGCTTTACGAGTTGTAAAAAGAATGTTTGTTCAAAAAAACTAATTGGATGAAAAAATTAAATGTTTTACTTTTTGTGTGGGTGGTCCTAAGCACGATGCTGGGAACGAAGATTGCGGCCCAGGAAGCCCCCAAAGTGATTGTGCCCCGTCAAAAAGCCAGCCCAATGGCAATGACGGCCTTTCTTTCCGAAAACAACACCTACCTAAAGGTTACTTATGGCCAGCCCTTCAAAAAAGAACGCCAGATATTTGGCAATCTCGTGCCTTATGGGCAGTTATGGCGCACCGGAGCCAATGAAGCCACCGAATTTACCACCACCCGCGACATCAAGATAGACAAGAAAACCCTGCCGGCGGGCACCTACACGGTGTTCAGCATCCCCGAAGAAGATAGCTGGACCATTATCTTCAATGCCGCCCTGGGCCAATGGGGTGCCTACAAATATGAGGACTTTAAGGACAAAGATGTGCTGCGGGTGAGCCTTCCCGTGGAGCGCTCTGCCGATATTTATGAAGCCTTTACCATGATGTTTGAAGAGACCCGCAAAGGTGCCGACCTGGTGCTGGTTTGGGACCAAACCAAAATCATCCTGCCTATCACCTTTGAAAATTGATGGCACGCTGCGCTCGGCCGGAAGTTATACGCACTATTTTGTTTCAAAATAGTGCGTGTTTTTTTAAACGTTTTTGTTCGCTTTGTATAAGTTTGTGCCTAAAACCATTACAGGAGCACACATGCCCGCACAATGCAGGCTAGAAGCCAATCCTAATACAAGTCCACCCCAAACCCAATAATTTTCCATATT
>JAAUUB010000073.1 GCA_012031215.1 Microscillaceae bacterium
GGACTCGAACCTCCACGGAGCGGTTAGCCACTGGCCTGGGCCAGGGTTTATCCACAAACCTCCACCCCCGTGACCGGAGGGCATGGCTGCCAAAATTTCATCATCTCACAATTTTTTTTTCAAAGAACTTGGTCGCTTCCGACAGTACAAAGTACGCAAAGGGATTTTGTTTGTGCAAATTTCTTAGAAAATTTACTAAAAATAAATGTTTTTCGTATTATTGGGTTCTTATTTTAAGAAAATCTAAAAATATGTTGGAAAACGAGCCTTTTCATTACGAAATCGACAGCACAGATCGCAAAATTTTGAGCCTGCTTATCGAGGATGCCAACCTGCCCTTCACCGAGATAGCCAAGCGGGTGTTTGTATCGGACGGAACGGTGCACGGAAGGGTGCGCAAGCTGAGGCAAATGGGCATTATTCGGGGGGCGACCCTAGACGTAGATTACAGCCGTCTGGGCTGGGACATCACGGCCTTCCTGGGCATCTACCTCGACAAGAGCGCCCTCTACGAAACGGTGGCCAAAGACCTGCAAAATATACCCGAAATTACCAATATGCACTACACCACCGGGGTTTACAGCATTTTTGCCAAGATAGTGTGCCGGGATACCCGACACCTTCGGGAGGTTTTGCACGACAAAATCCAAAAAGTGGCGGGCATTCAGCGCACCGAAACCTTTATCTCTCTAGAGGAATCGGTCAATCGGGCGGTGGCCTTGGAATGAGAAGCTTTGTTTGTGCCAAAGAATGGGTGGATTTATACAGGCTTGACCATCAAAAATTTGTAGAAAACAACGGCATTCTTCACAAAGTACATTTAATTTGGGTAATATCTCTGAGTTCGGCTATTTTTGAAACATGCAACAAGCAGAATCACTTCATTGGCCAGTAAAGTATGTCTTTGTGTTTCTTCTGGCTTTTGCCGGAGGAGCCGGGCCGCTTTGGGGTCAGTCTTCAGAAAAACCCTTGGTAGTTTCGCCCGCACCAGCGCCCACTACGCTCACCCTGGACAGTTATTTTTTGACGTATTACCGGGGCAAAACCCGCTTTCCGGAGGTGCTGGACCTACAAAAGGATTTTGTGCCTTTTACTCAACTGGGGGGAGGCTTTTCGGGTCGGGCAGGATTACTGGACTCGTTTTCGGATAGAAAGCCGCCTGGCTTATGACCGCGACTGGATACTTTTTCTGGGCTATGTCAGCGAAGCCGATGTTTTTATTGTATATGAAAATGGGACGTATGAGCGCAAGAAGACAGGATTTTTAGTGCCCAATCACGAGCAAGACCCCAACGAAGGCCCTGAACCAAAGGTGCGGATTACCCTGCGGGCCGGGCAAATCAATGAGGTGTATGTGCGTTTTCAGAATGTAGTGTATCCGCCTGAAATCACCCCCGTTTTGCAGGCCATGTCAGCCTGGCAGGCGCAAATGAACCAAACCAATCTTATCCAGGGCTTTTTCCAGGGTTTGTTGGCGCTCATGTTTCTCTACAATTTATTTCTGGCGATTTCGCTTCGCGACCGCACCTATTTTGCCTTTGTGATGTATGTCTTGCTGATTGCGGTCTATTTTTTTAATGAATATGGCTATCTGGAGGAGTATTTCTTGCGCGACCAGCCCCTGGTAAGCTTTCACCTGGCCAATTTGGTGTATGTGGCCGCCGTCTATTATGTCCAGTTTAATCGCCGGTTCTTAAATATTCCGCAGGATTATCCGGGCTGGGACCGGCTGGTAGTGGTCTGGTATATGGTCAGTATTGTGTTTGCCGTATTGCTGCCGGTATTGTCGGTGCTTGATTTTGAGAGCTACATGCTGGCCCGCAATGCCTACCACGTTTTTTATGCCCTAGCCCTGATTTTATTCATTTTTGCGGTGCTTTGGATGAATAGTGCGGTGGCCAATTTATTTGTGCTGGGCAATTTCTGCATTTTGGCCGGGGCCACTTTTATCATTATGGGCAATGTGGGCATTATCCCTTTTAGTCTGTATTATTTATTATTTGGCATCGTATCGCAGTTGTTTGTTTTTACAATGGCCCTCAGCTATCGTTTTCGGCGTAGCATTTGGGAGGCGCAGCAGGCCCAGGATGAGCTCATTGATCAATTGCAGGAAAACCAAAGGCTTCAGGCCCAAATCAACCAGGAGTTGGAAGAAAAAGTAACCGAACGCACCCGCGAGATTGCCCAAAAGAACGAAGAAATCGAGACCCAAAACGAGATATTGCAAGCCCGAAGTGGGGAACTTGAAAAAGCATATTCAAAAATTCAGGACAGTGTGCGCTATGCCCAGCGTCTTCAATCGGCCATTCTGGGCAATGAGCGCGAAATAGTTTCGCATTTCAAAGATGGCTTTATCTTGTTTTTGCCGCGCGACATGGTTTCGGGCGATTTTTACTGGTCGTCCAAAATAGGACATCTGCGCATTTTGATTGCCGCTGACTGCACCGGGCACGGCATTCCGGGGGCCCTGATGGCGGTGCTGGGCAATTCGGTACTTAATGACGTGGTCAATGAAGAGCATGTAACCTCGCCGGATGAAATTTTGTACGAATTGGATAAAAAGGTGGTCTATACTTTACAAAAACAAAGTGTAGGCCCGCAGCCCAAAGACGGGATGGACATTGTTGTTTTGACTTATGACGAAATCAGTGCCACTTTGCGCTATGCCGGGGCCAAAAATCCCTTATACTATGTGCGCGACTACCAAATCCACCAAGTGCCCGCTTCAAACTTCCCAATCGGCATTTATACCAATCCCAATCCCAAGCACTTTGAACTGCATGAGTTTCAGGCCCGCGAAGGTGATATTTTTTACCTGACTACCGACGGGTTTCAGGACCAGTTTGGCGGGATGGAAGCCCAGACCCGTAAGTATCTCAAAAAGCGCTTTCGGGAGTTATTGCTGCGCCACAGCCACCTCCCCATGGCCGAGCAAAAGAAAAGATTGCTCGAGGAATTTGAGTTCTGGAAAGGTAAGCATCCCCAAACCGATGATGTATTAATTGTTGGCATCCAAATTTGAAACTTTGGTGAACAGAGCATAAAATCAGTTATTTGGGAAATGTCTTCTACCCGGTAGTGTCCTGGCTTTAATTTTGATAAATTTGAAACATCATTAAGCCTTCTATGCCCTATTTTCATGCTTTGGATAAGATTGCTTTTTCTTATAAGTGCATTATTGCAGATTGCGCCGGTGCGGGCACAAAATCAGTTCAGGATTGACAGCCTGCTGAGCCGTTTGCCCGTGAGCCCTTCCTCACAAAAAACGGCGATATGGATTGCCCTCAGCCAGGAATATCATCAGTTTAATCCTGAAAAAGCCATTGAATATGGGCAAAAGGGTTTGCAACTGGCCCAAAAACAGGGCAAAACGGCTTACATTGCCCAGAGCCTGCGGGCCATTGGGCGGGCGTACCGGGCCAGGCACGACTATACCCGGGCCCGCAAATACTTTTTTTTGGCCCTGCCCTACGAAGAAACACAAAACAATGCCCTGGGGGTGGGCGAATGCCTGCTCGAAATTGGGGAAGTATATAAATACCGGGGCGACTACAAACAAGCCCTCGATAAATACCGGCGCGCCGTAGAAATATTTGAAAAAATCAACCACAAAGAAGGCACGGTCAAAGCCCTGAGTAATATTGCCAACACCTATTACAAACTGGCCAAATATCAAAATGCCCTCAAGTTTGCCCTGCAAAGCCTTTTGATTTCGCGCCAGATTGGCACCGACGAAGGCATTCAGGAGGCCAGCCTTATTCTGGCCGAGGCGTATGCCCACATCGGAAACTACAGGGAAGCCTATAATTTTCAGATGCTTCACACGAGCCTGCAAGACAGTATTTTTCAGGTAGAAAAAAGCAAAGAAATTCAACTCATAGAGCAAAAATTTGCCCGGGAGCGGCTCCAAGTAGAGCAAAAGATGCAAAGAGAACGCCAGGCTGAAGAAGAACTCCGTCAGACCCAACGACGTAACAATATTCAATACTCCCTTATTTTCATTATTTTCATTTTACTTTTTGTAGGCATATTTTCCCTGGGGCGCTTTGACATTCCCCAAGCCTGGCTCGAGAGCCTTATTTTTCTGACTTTATTGCTTATTTTTCGCTTTATCATCATTGTGATGATGCCCTTTGCGGATACCTACGCCGATGGTGCCCCCTTGATGACGCTCCTGGTCAATGTATTGCTGGCGCTGTTTTTTATGCCTTTTCAAAAATTGCTGGAGCGCCTCCTCAAAAAGAAGGTGATTGAAGAACAAGCCCACGATGAAAAGTTAAAAGTACCCTTTGCCCCACTGCCACCAGGGGGCAAAAACCGAAAAATTCCCCGGCATCCCTAAGCAAAATATTGGGTTTTTCCGCTTTTATGATTTATTTGGTACGTATGCTCAGAATATTATTCCTTGCCTGTGGTTTATCTCTTTTGGGTTGCAATCAGTTAAACCCAAAGCAAGACCTCATCGGCTTGTGGAAGGTAAGCCGGATGGAACTGGCACCCGCGGATACTTCCGCACTTTCAGAAAAAACACCGGCCGCCGACCTTACCCAGTCGGGCATTGAAATCTGGTATGAATTCAAAGCGGACGGAACCTACCGACTTTCTCGGGGGCATCAGGAAGACCGGGGCGACTGGCAACTGAGCCTCGATAACCGAGTGCTTTTGCTCAAATCTACCCTCAACGACAAAGATGACGCTGAATTTGAAATAGCCGCTTTTACCCAATTTTATATGGTGTGGCTTACTGCCGAGAGCGGCTTGCCGCGCGAAAAAATCACGCTCGAACCTAAACGCTAAGCAGATGGATTTGGCCCACTATCAACCCCCCACCCGCTTTATTCGCCTGGAGGCAAGCAGCAAATGCCAGCTCAAATGCCCGCTTTGCATCACTGGGCTAGGCCTTACCCGTCAGCAGGCGAATGCCATTGGCTGGGGCCACCTTCGCCTGGATGATTTTGCCCGCTTGCTGGCAGCTTCTCCCCAGTTGCAGCGCATAGAGCTGTCAAACTATGGCGAATTATTCCTCAATCCTGCCTTGCCTCAAATCCTCAAACTGGCCCACCAGAAGGGGGTGCGTCTGCTGGCCGCCAACGGAGCCAATCTCAATTACCTGCCCGAATCGCTGGCCCGCCTGCTGGTAAAGTATCAATTCGAGAAAATAAAGGTCTCAATTGATGGCGTGAGCGAGGCTAGCTACCAACAATACCGTCAGGGAGGCAAACTGAGCCAGGTGCTTGACAACATCGCCCTGATTAATCACTTCAAGGCCAAATACCGCAGTAAGTACCCCCGCTTGAAATGGCAGTTCATCGTTTTTGGCCATAATGAGCACGAAATCCCCCAGGCCCGGCAAATGGCGCAGGAACTGGATATGGCTTTCAAGCTAAAGTTTAACTATAAGCCGCAGGTCTTTCCGGTGCGCAATCCCGACTATGTGAAGCAGGAGATAGGCTTGGGGGCCGCCACCATAGACGAGTATGAGGCCCAGCAAAAGACTTTGTATTCTCCGGCCTGCATGCAGCTCTGGACTTCGCCCCAGGTAAACTGGGACGGGCGCTTATTGGGCTGCTGTGTCAATCATTTTGGCGACTTTGGCAATGTATTCGAGGGGCCGGGATTGGAAGCGGGGCTCCAAAGCGAAAAATACCAATACGCCAAAGCGATGGTGCTGGGGCAGGTGCCGCCACGCCCGGATGTGCCCTGCACCCATTGCAAACGATATCAAAAAGTCCGGCAGATGCCTTTTCGCCAGGCATTGCTCAAAAAGCTAGGGCTTCCGGCCCTTTCGGACTAGGGTCTTTTCCTCTTTTGGGGTTTTGCATACCACAAAACAAATTTGCTCCCCTACTTGCTCAAGAAAATAGTCTTGAATCGCTGCTTCGTGCTCAAGCACAAAGTAGAACAAAAAATCCCTGATTTCTTTGGCGGTTAAAAGTTCGGTTTCATAGGTGGCAATTTCTACCCAACGATAAGAAAAGCTCATTTTTTGCAATAGGTGATTGAACGTTTGCATCCATTTTCCCAAACGGCTCTTTGCTTGCGGTTGCAAAATGGCAAAGTCCTGGCGGAGCCATAAACATTCCCCAGGGGCGAGAGCATAAAAACGCGCCATGAAAAGGGAATAGGACTGCAAAATCGGGTGGCGAAACAAAAACTGCGTGCGAAGGGGCCAGTCGCCTATTTCGGCAAAAAGCAAGGCCGGCCTTTGGGCCTTTGTCAGCAGGGCCGGCGGCCGGAAGGCAGGAAATTGATAGCTGGGCTTTTTCAGGGCGGCCCGGTTTTGGGCACTGTGGGCCATAATGAGGGCCTGCCAGCCTTTGGGCATATCCCGATTGCCAGGAGGATGCCATTGATGAAACAAAGGGAAATCTGCTGCCGGCAGATGGCGTTTTGCAGGCCCAGGGCTTCAAGCCGGTCCAGTATCTCCAAATCTAGTTCGCCCCAAATAAAAAAATAGGGGTCGTATCCACCAGCAGCCAATAAAAACTGACGGGCCAGGAGCAAGGCCCCGTTTACAGGCTTGATTTGCTTAGGCTGGATGAGCACCTCTTTTTGAGATGCCAGTTGCGCATATTGTGTAAAGCCTGGCTTTAGGTCCACATAATCAAAAGTCAGAAACTCAATGACCTGGTGGGTTTTTTGGCACTTTTCCAGAAAGTCAGGCAAAACCATTAAATCTACATCCAAGACCAGGACCGTTTCCCCTTTTGCCTGGGCAATGGCATAGTTGAGGGCCAGGGCGGGGTTCCAAAACTGTCCCCGGCTGTCAAAATAGAAATGCCTTACATTGGGAAAAGTGTTGCAGATTTCTTTTATTTCGGACGCACGTTCAGGCTGACTGCCATAGTCCACGAAGACCACCTCAAAATCACGAAAGCTTTGCTGGTCTAGCGAGGCCAGGCAGTTTTGCACCCGGAGGGCTTCCCGGTCGCGATAGGCGATGCATACCGATATTTGGGGAGGCTTCATCGGGCAAAAAATGTATCAACAGCATTTTGAAAAGTAACCAGGTCTATCTGATGGCCCAAGGCCGGGCGAATATCCAGGCAGTAATTTTCCGGATGAGACTTTACTTCCAGCCATCTCTGAGTAGTTTCGGGTCTTATTACCTCGTCTTGTTCTCCCAACACGACATAATAAAAGGCACCTGAGGCAGCCTGGGCGGGCTCAATTATATCTTGGCGCATCGCCCGATACATCAGGGCCGGATTGAAAAGGAGAGCCGGCAGGCCCAAATGCTGGCCCAGCCAATAGGCCATCAGGCCCCCCGCCGAACTGCCCACCAAGATTTGCACCGCTTCTTCACGGCAAAAGCCGAGCAAATCGCTAAAAAGAGCCTCATTTTGAAAATAATCGAGCTGAGGGGCCGAAACACGGCTTGCGTATTTTGCCAAATAGGCCACTTTGTCGGTATGAGGGCGGGCATGCAAACCGTGCAGATAAAGCAAATGCATCAATGAAAAAAAACTTATAAGGGCAAAGGTCAGGCTTTTTTGGCTGAATCACAACAGGCTTTGAGTAAAGGGCCGATTGGAGAGGTCTCATTCTCCGGGGGGCAATCGTTTGAAAGCAAATCGTCCGCAGGATTTTATATCCGCAGGTTTTTCTAAGGGGGGCAATCGGGGGAAACCAAACCTTTCGCGCGCTTGTAGGTTTAAAATAGCAAAGAAATTCTTTTCTAAAGCATGATTATCCTGATTTCTCCGGCCAAAACCCTAGATTTTGAAAGCCCAAGTCCTGTTGATATGCCCACTGCCCCCGGTTTGCTTTCCGAAAGCCACCAATTGGTGGAAGTGCTCCGGCAAAAATCCCCCCAGGAACTGGCCCAGTTAATGTCGCTGAGTCCTAAACTGGCCCAGCTCAATTATGAGCGATTTCAGACCTGGGGCCATTCCCTCCCTTCTCAACAGGCCAAGGTGGCTCTTTATGCTTTTCAGGGCGATGTGTATCAGGGCTTGGCCGCAGCCCAATTTTCCGAGCCCGACCGCCAGTTTGCCCAAAAGCATTTACGGATTCTTTCCGGCTTGTATGGGCTTTTGCGTCCTCTGGATTTGATACAGCCTTACCGCCTGGAAATGGGCACGGCCCTGGAAGTAGGAAAAGCCAAAAATCTCTATGAGTTTTGGGGCGCGCGCATCACGGAGGCGGTTCGGGCCGCCCTGGCCGAAACTAGTTCTAAGGCATTGATTAACTTGGCTTCACAAGAATATTTTAAAGCCATCCAGCCCAGGCAAGTGGGTGTGCCGGTGATTACGCCTGTGTTTAAAGAACTGAGGGGAGATAAGTATCAGATTGTCAGTTTCTTTGCCAAAAAAGCCCGGGGTTTGATGAGTGCTTATCTCATCAGAAACCGACTGACCGAACCCGCTGCTTTGCAGGGTTTTGCTGAGGAAGGCTATGCTTTTGCGCCGGGGCTTTCAGATGATAAAAAGTGGGTGTTTACCCGGGTGGCCCGGTTTTAAATATAATGTTGGCTAAGCCAGCCCAAAGGACCCGGACGAATTTTTTTGAAGATTAAAAAAATAACAAAGGCATGGAAAAACCCCCTTTGGCGAAGGGCAATTTTTTGATTGCGGAGCCTTTCTTGGGCGACCCAAATTTTGAGCGCAGCGTAGTCTTGTTGTGTGAGCATAATGCGGAAGGCTCTTTCGGCTTTGTGCTGAACCAACCCAGTGCGCTGGCTTTGCAAGATGTTTGGGAGGAAGCCCTCTACGTAGATTTTCCTCTCTTTGTAGGGGGGCCAGTAGAGCAAAACACCCTTCATTTTATCCACCGCCGTCCCGAAGTGATTGAAGGGGCCATTCCGGTAGCAGATGATTTGTTTTGGGGCGGCGACTATGAGCAATTGCGCACCTTGCTCAATTTGGGTAAAATTGCGGCCCATGAGGTGCGCTTTTTGTGGGCTATTCGGGCTGGAGTGCCGGACAACTGGCGGGCGAGTATGCCCAAAACACCTGGATTGTGAGTCCGGCCAAAACCAATTTAATCTTTGAAGCGTCGGCCCAGGATTTTTGGCGGCAGGTTTTGCGCGATATGGGGGGCGAGCACCGCTTACTGGCCAACTACCCCATAGACCCCCGGCTCAATTAAGTGGCCAGAATACCTGCTTCTACCACCAGGGGTACAGTAAAGAGGACAGTAGTGCCTTTTTGGTATTGGCTTTCTAAATGAATTTCACCCCCGTTGCGTTCTATAAAGTTTTTGCACAGCAGCAAGCCGAAGCCCGTTCCTTTCTCCTTTTGTGTGCCTAAGGTAGTAAAATGCTCATCCGTCTGAAATATCTTTTCCAGGGCTTCGGGTTTAATGCCGATACCCTGGTCGCATACGGCTATTTCTACCCAGGCCGCCTGAGGGCGGACTTCAATCTGTATGCGTGTATTGGGAAACGAAAACTTGATGGCATTGCTAAGGAGGTTGCGAAACACAAAATTGAGCATATTGGGGTCGGCATAGACTTGCAACTCATCGGGCGACGGGTATTTCAGTTGGATTCCTTTGCCTTCGGCGTTTTTTTGATACAGGGCCACATTTTCGGCAATAACCTCCGAGAGGGATAGTTTTTTGGGTTCAAAGCGGATTTCGTCCGTTTCAGACATAGACCATTGGAGCAGGTTCTCGAGCAAATCAATCAGCCGGGTGACGGATTTTTGGGTCTCTTCGCTAAACCGCATCACTTCCTCAAAGGTAAAACTGCTGAAATCTGATTCTAAAACCCGCAAAAAGCCCAGGATGTTGTGCAAAGGACTACGCAAGTCGTGGGAAATGATGCTGAAGAATTTATTCTTGACCGCATTGAGTTTTACCAGCCGACTTTCCGATTCTAGGATGCGCCCATTGATGGCATTGAGTTCTTCGTTTTGCTGGGCCAGTTCAAAATTTTTTTCTTCAATCAAATACAGGCGATGCCGCAGCTCGCTCAGCATCATATTGAAACTATGATTGAGCCTCTGAACCTCCGTGATATGGCTTGGTCGGGCCTGTTCCAACTGGTTGTAAAAATCAGCCTCTATGCTCCGCTCGATAATGCCCGTAAGTTGTTCAAAAGGTTGGGTAAGCCTTCTCGAGAACCAGTAGGCCATCCCCAAGCTGAGCACTACCGCCATGCCTGCAAAAGTC
The DNA here is from genome assembly GCA_012031215.1 of Microscillaceae bacterium. Taxonomy (GTDB): domain Bacteria; phylum Bacteroidota; class Bacteroidia; order Cytophagales; family Microscillaceae; genus JAAUUB01. The sequence continues at coordinate 10,117 of JAAUUB010000073.1, forward strand.
AGGAAAAGAACATAATGCTGCTTTTTGAGGTGCTCCACCAGCAGATTGGTTTGCTGTTGCAAGGCCTCTATCTCAGACACAATTTGGTCGCCATAGTATTTGATTTTGCTTTTTTGGCCCGTCCCTTTTCCTTTGGCGTAGCTCAGGCCAATCAGGCCTTCATATTTGACCACCCGGTTAAAAAAAGTATGGTATTTGTCCAGGGTGATAATCACTTCTTTTTTTTGAATCGGGCTAAGGCGGGTATTGTTCTCTTGCTGGTTCCTCAGGGACTGGTACAAACGATTAAATTTATGGACATAGCTCAGGTCTTTGCGGATGATGTAATCCTTTTCGTGCCTTCGCAACATAAGCAATTCGGCTTTCTCGAGGCCAAAAGGCAGGTCTTCCAGGCGGTGGGCATTTCGTCGCATCACCCCTTCGAGGCCATAATCGCGAAAACCCCGGACGAGGGTATAATTAATCAGCTTTTGGAAACTGGCCTGGTAAGCTTCTAGCTTGGTGTTGACTTCTTTCAGCGAATTATGGAGCGGGCCAAAGCCTCTGGACATCACCGGGGTGCGGAGCAGGGCTTCAAGGGTCTTGATTTTATGAGCGGTGCTGTCCAGGGTTTGGGCATGTCTTTGAAGCACGGGGCTGTTGCGGCGGATGTAAAAGTTTGTGTCCAATACTTCATACGTAAAAAAATCTCTTTCCAGGCTGGTAATCTCGAGTACATCCATCAGGATTGTACTGGTAAGGGTATTGGCTTTGTAGAGCCAATCGGTGCGAAGATAAAACAAGAGGCTCAACGCCACAATTGCTATTAGCAGCACTGTAAAGCTGAGAAAAGAAAGCCAAAGTCGTCCTCGCAGAGAACTATGAGTGAATTGTATCATGTTGCCAACCTGGGCCTGACCTGGTAATATATTCAAGACAAAACGCTTTTTGGCTTTGGTGTGCTTACGTTCATTGTTGGCGCAACGTAATATTTATTCTTACAATAAAATGATTTTTAAATAGCGATGGAAATATACACGACGATATTACAAGCCGCAAATATTTTAGTTTAAGAAATCTTGAAATAATTGGCATAAACAGCTCATTGGATACAAGCCATTTACGGGCAGGGGGGGCTAGGCCGGTTCCATTCGGAAGCCATAGCTGTTCGGGAAATAACCAATTTTATAGGTTTTATCTTCGCCGTTGAGGTTTAGGGTGAAAAGAATATAATGATTTTGGATGGGCAACATTTCGCCAATTTCCTGTTCGCGATTTTGAATCATTTCCTGGCGGTTGGCAATGCCCATGCGGAGTTTATTGAGCGTTTCGGCGTGGCTTTTTTTGTTTTCGGCATAGGCGACCGCCTCCTCCCAGGTCAGCACGTCTTTCTCCAGGCGGGGAGGCTGGCCTTCGAGTTGTTCCAGTTCTTGGGTCATAGCCTGGATTTGAGCCTTGAAAGTAATAAATTCCGAGATTTTCTGGGCTACGGTTTGGTAGTTCATGATAAAAAGGCATTAAGCATTGAGGTCGTCAAAAAAAGAGCCGCTCTCGGGCTGCGGAATTTGCGGCAGAGGCAGGGCTTCCGGTTTAAAATCGGCCAGTTGCTGGGCTTGTTCTTGCTGGCGCACCACTTCCTGGTGGTCCACTATTTCTTCCTGGGCTTCTATTTCTGCTTCGGCGTGCTGAATTTTTTGGGCAAAAGGCGGCAGTTGATGGGCGGCTTTGGTTTCATAATGGGCCACTTTATCGAGAGATTGGTTCATAAAACCCCGCAACTCGACCAAAAAATTATCGCGATAGTTTTCCATTTCCCGATAGAGGCGTTCCTGGCTTTTCATTTCGTCCAGCATTTCGCGCAGGGCCTGGCGGGCTCTTTCCTGGGCCTTGCGCACAATTTCCTTGGCCTGGGCACGAGCATCATTGAGCACCACATCGGCTTTTATCTGGGCCTCTCTGATTTTCAGGTCGGCTGTTTTGCGGGCTTGGTCCACAAGATTGGCGCTGGTGTCTTCGGCCGTTTTGAGTGTGCGGAAAAGCGAGGTTTCTACCTCTTTGAGTTTTTGAATTTCTTTTTCAAGCAGCTCTACTTTGATTTGGTATTCTTTGTTTTGGTCAAGCAGGGTTTCCCATTCCTGGGCCAGGGATTTTAGAAAAGCCTGCACTTCTTCCCGGTCAAAGCCTTTTCCAAAAGATTTGAGTGTAAAGCTTTTCTGTTTGATTTCAATAGGGGTGATTCTCATAGGGCAATGTAGTGTTTTGGTTAAGTTCTTGTATTTCAGACCTCAATATAAAACAAAATTCCTGTAAATCCCAAAAATACAATGAAGCCATCAAGAACGCATGGCCTCGGCCTCAAAATTTATTTCCCAGATTGAAATCAGACGGTCGTCGCTGGCAGAGAGCAATTGGTCCTGGTGGGCGGTCCAGAGCAATTTATTGACCGAGGTGCCGTGCCCGGCGTGTCGGGCTTTGTCAATCACCTTGAGCAGTTGCAGGCTTTGGCTGTCCCAGATTTTGACCGATTTGTCCATGCTGCCCGTAGCAAAATAGCGGCCTTCGGGATGAAAAACAATGTGATTGAGGGCATAGAGGTGCGCCACAATGGACTGGTGCGCGGCATAGCCCTGGTCGGTATGCCAGGATTTGAGGTGGGCATCGCGGCTGCCACTCAGCAAAAGCGGCTGTTCAGGATGATAAGCCAGGGTAAATACGGAATTTTGATGGGCCAAAAAAGAATATTTCAATTGTTTCCCGGCCCGGTCAAAAACGCGGATATGGTGGTCGCTGTAGCCTACGGCCAGGTCTTGCCCGTCGGGAGAAATGGCCAGGCAACGGGCGCTTTTGTCGCTCGTCTTCAGATGTCTTTTAACCGCCAGGCTTTCCCTCTCCAACACAATCACCACCCCGTCGCCCGCTGCCACAAAGATTTCCTGCCCCCAAACCTGCATATCGAAAATAGCGGCATCCGTGATTTTGACCGACCGCAGCACTCTTTTTTGGCGGACATCAATCCATTGCAGCCCTTCAAAATTTTGCCCCACCAGCAGGGCCTGCTCGGCTGGCAAATAACAAAGCGCATAAACCGAATTGGGAACCCTGGCCAGTAGTTCGCCTATTTCAGGGTGGCGCAAATCCCACACGGCCACCAGGCCGTTTCCGTCGGCAGAGTAAAACACCGAAGACTGCGGCCCGGTAGCCAGGGCATAGATGCAATCGCGGTGCCCACTAAGGGTATTAATTTTTTGAACTTGTAATTTTGACATCGTTAAGCAAATAAGTCTTGAAAATACGAATTAATCTTCGAATTTTGGCAAACAAAGTTTCCCTGCCTGGCAAGCTTAGCAATGTAGGGAGAAGAGGCAATTAAGTGATTTTTGACCAGGCTGGTTTATAACAGGCAAGCGGAAATACGGGAAGATAAGTATTTTTGGCACTTATTGAAGGCGGGTAGATTATTCATTTCTAAACCTAATTTATTTTTATGAAACACAGAATCAGGCTTGTAGGAGGCTTGCTGCTTTTGCTCTTGTGCAGCAATGCAGCCATGCCGGGTTTCTTTAATGTGGGGGGAGGGGGTGCTTTTGTGCCTTTTTTTGCCGAAGATACCCTCCATCAACGTAAAATTGAGATGACACAAGAACGCATCAGCGTTTTGCTTCATCCGGGCTTTGCCGTAGTGAAGGGCGAGTATTGGATGCGCAACCGCTCCGCCGATACGGTCTCGATGCAGGTAGGCTACCCCATTAATGGCACTATGAACAATGCTTTGGTGTATGCGGTCAATTTTAATGATTTAGAAAAGCTAAAGGTCTTGGTAAACGGGCAGGAAGCCCGCCCCAGGCGGCTGCCCGCCAAAAGCGGAAAGCCGGTAAATCCGCTGCCTATGTTTGACCAACCAGAAAACTGGTATGTTTGGCCCCTCCGGTTTGCGCCCGATACCCTTAGCCATTTGACGGTTTATTTTATGGTCAATACCAATCAGGCCTATTTGCGGGAGGGCTACAGCCGCGATATTCACAATGGCTTTTGCTACGTGCTAGAATCGGGACGGGCTTGGGCCCACACTATAGGAAAAGGGGAAATACGGATTCAGTTGGCTGCTGACCTGGCCCCTGAGCAAATCCTGGGCCTGGGCCCCAAAGGCAAATTTCGCTTTCACCCCGAAAAAAAGTGCTTGTATTGGCGCTTTGAAAGCCTGGAACCTGGACCAGCCGACAATGTACTGCTGCGCTATGGCCAAAGGCAGGAAGGCTTTGACTATGCCGCCCAGCTCGCCAAAGCTTCTCAATATTACCAGACCCTGGACCAACTGAGCCAGGCGGCTGTTCCCTCTGCCGGGTTTGTGCCATTTGCCGCCAATGATTTTGAAATACATGACTGGAAAAGCGCGACCTGGTTTTATGGCTTTATGTTTTTGGCTATTTTTGGCCTGCCATTGCTGCTGATATTGCTGGGCGTGCTGATGTTGGTGCATTTCTTTCGCAAGAAAAGAAAAAATTCGTCCCCTTCTGCCTAATGGCCCTTAACCCTCTTGAAAAATGCAAAAATACATCATCATAGATTTTGACAGCACCTTTACCAAAGTAGAGGGCCTGGACGAACTGGCCAGTATTGCCCTGGAAAACCACCCCGAAGCCCGCGAGCGGGTGGCAAAAATCCGAGACATAACGACCCTGGGCATGGAAGGCAAGATTTCATTTGCCGAATCGCTCCGGCAGCGCATAAGCCTGCTAAACGCCCACCGCCGCCATTTGCCCCTGCTTATTACCCAACTGCGCGAGCAGGTCTCGGAGTCTTTCAAACGAAACCGGGCTTTTCTAGAGAAATTTGCCGAAAATATCTTTGTTATTTCCAATGGCTTTCGGGAGTTTATCCTGCCCATCGTAACCGAATATGGCATAAGGCCCGAAAACATCTACGCCAACACCTTTCTTTTTGACGAAGATGGGCAAATTATTGGCTATGATGACACCTGTGTTCTGGCTCAAAATCGGGGTAAGGTGACCCTGCTCAAAAACCTCAACCTACAGGGCGATGTGTATGTGATTGGCGACGGCTACACCGACTACGAAATCAGGGAGGCAGGCCTGGCCAATAAGTTTTTTGCTTTTACCGAAAATGTGGCCCGGGATGCCGTTTCCGAAAAGGCCGACCATATCACCCCTTCGCTGGAAGAGTTTTTGTATATCAATAAACTCCCAATGGCCATTTCTTATCCTAAAAACCGCATTTCGGTTTTGTTACTGGAAAATATCCATCCCCAGGCCGAGGAAATCTTTCGGCGCGAAGGCTACCAGGTCGAGACCCTCAAAGGGGCCTTGCTTGAGGACGAACTGCGGGAGAAAATCAAAAATGTGTCTATATTAGGCATTCGCTCCAAGACCCAAGTTACGGAGAAAGTGCTTGAGAATGCCAATCGGTTGATGCTCATTGGGGCTTTTTGTATTGGCACCAACCAGATAGACCTGAAGGCCTGCCTGCAAAAGGGCGTTGTGGTGTTCAATGCTCCTTACAGCAATACGCGCAGTGTGGTGGAGTTGGCCATTGGGCAAATGATTTTGCTGATGCGCAATATTCCAGACACCAGCCGCTCGATGCACGAAGGCATTTGGAATAAATCTGCGGCCAACAGCAACGAAATACGGGGTAAGAAGCTGGGCATTGTGGGCTATGGCAATATAGGGGCTCAGCTTTCGGTGCTGGCCGAAGCCCTGGGCCTGGAAGTATATTATTATGATGTGGTAGAAAAACTGGCCCTGGGCAATGCAAAAAAGTGCGAAAGCCTGGGCGAGCTCCTGGAAAAATCAGATATTATTACCCTACACGTGGATGGCCGCCCGGAAAATAACCAACTCATCGGGGCCGAGCAATTTGCCCAAATGAAAGAAGGCGTGATTTTTCTCAACCTGAGTCGGGGCGCGGTAGTAGATATTCAGGCCCTAAGGTTGGCCATCCTTTCGGGAAAGGTGCGGGGGGCCAGTGTGGATGTATTTCCTTATGAGCCTAAAACCAATGATGAGCTTTTTGAATCACCCTTGCGCGGGCTTCCGAATGTGCTACTGAGCCCTCATGTTGGGGGCAGTACCCAGGAAGCTCAGGAAAACATTGCCAACTTTGTGCCCGGGCGACTGATAAGCTATGTCAACAAAGGAGATACTTACGGCAGTGTCAATTTTCCCAATTTACAACTGCCCGAGCAGCTAAATGCGCATCGCCTGATTCATGTTCACGAAAATATGCCCGGCATTCTGGCCAAAATCAACCAGGTGCTGGCCTATAACCAGGTCAATATCCTGGGCCAATATCTCAAGACCAATGAAGCAGTGGGCTATGTCATTACCGACATTGACCAAGTCTATGACAAAAAGCTCATTCAGGAATTAAAAGAAATACCCCATACCATCAAATTTAGGATTTTGTATTAGCAAATCGGCTATTTTAGCAAAAGGGGGGAAGTTTGGATGAAATTATGCAATTATTCTTATCTGGCCGTGCCCAGTGGTACGGTTTTTACTGATTGACAATGCAAATGCGTAACCTGTCTAAGCCTTGAAGTCGTATCAAATCATCTTTTGTGTGGGCGTTATCGGCTGGTTCCTGAGTGCTTGCCAAACTCCGGAGGGGGGAGGAAAGCCACCCCGGGCGCAAAAGGGATACTTAGACTTACAATCCTGGGATTTTGCCCAACATGGCAACCTCAATCTGGATGGGCAATGGCATTTTGCGCCCCAAAAACTGCTTAGCCCCCGCGATAATTTTCAATTTTCCCGATGGGCCACTGTGCCGGAGCTTTGGCACAAGGGCTGGCAGCCTGGCTTTGGCTTTGGCACTTACCAGCTTGTGATTGCCTTGCCGCATGAGCACCCGCCGCTCTCTATTCGGCTTAATTCTTTCGGAACGTCCTATCGTTTTTTGTCAACGAGCGCGAACTGGCGCAAAATGGCCAGGTAGGACAAAATTATTCTCAAACCATTCCATATAATCGCCCCATGGTATGCGAATTGGATGCCAATACCCACGAAATCATTTTGCGGGTGCAGGTGGCCAATTTTCACCACCGGTATGGTGGTTTTTGGCAGAGCATTCAGTTGGGACCTACCCAAACCTTGACCCAAACCCACGACCGCCTCGTTGCCATTGAGCTCCTTTTGGCTGGCTGCCTTTTGATTATGTCGCTCTATCACCTGGGCGTGTATATGTTTCGCCAGCAAGACCGCTCGGCTTTATATTTTAGCTTGGTGAGCTTGCTCTTTGTGGTTCACACCCTCATCACCAATGAGCGCTATTTGCTGCAAATTTTTCCTCAATTGCCCTGGGCGGTCAGTTTTCGGGCCGAATACCTGGCCATGTATTTAGGGTTTCCTTATTATATTATGTTTTTTCATTCCGTCTATCCACAGGAGTTTTCCGGCAAGGTGCGCGAAGGGGTGCGGATAGTGGGTTTTGGATTGTCGGCCCTGGTAGTGTTGCTGCCTACTTATATTTTTTCATACACGACCGAGACCATGCAGGTGGTTATGGCGGGCATTGGGCTGTATGTGCTTTATGTTTTGATAAAAGCCGTGCGGCGTGGGCGCGAGACCAGCAAGATATTTCTACTGGGCTTTTTATTTTTTGCGGCCTCTTTGGTCAATGATTCGCTCTATGCCAACCACTGGATTGAAACGGGTAAATGGGCTTCTTTTGGATTTCTGATTTTTACCATTTCCCAATCTATTGTGCTTTCAATTCGCTTTGCGCGTTCCTTTTCAGCCATCGAGGAGATGTCGCACGACCTGGAACAAAGAGTGCAGAAGCGTACCGAAGAGATAAGCCGGCAATACCAGGAGCTGGAGCGCCAGAAAAGCGAAATCATTCGCCAGAACCAAATCATCGAGAAAAAAAACCAAAACATCACGGCCAGCATCACTTATGCCAGCCGCATCCAAAAAGCCATCATTGGCAATGAAGATGCCATTACTTCCAATTTTAAGGAATCCTTTATCCTCATCAAGCCAAAAGACATTGTTTCGGGTGATTTTTACTGGTTTACCGAAGTGAAACGCTCGGGTTCTATCAAAGGGGGAGACGACCGCCAAACCATTTTTTTTAAAATCATTGCCGCCGCCGATTGCACCGGGCACGGCATTCCGGGAGCCTTTATGACAGTGATGGGCAATGCGCTCCTCGATGAAATCATCAATGAAAACAAAGTTACCAATCCAAGCCGCATTCTCTCCGTGCTTGACCGCAAGCTGCTGATGAAGCTTCAGCAACACAATGTAAATGATGGCATGGATATGGCCTTGCTGGTCTTTGATGACGAAAACCAGCGCGTAAGCTTTTCTGGGGCCAATAACCCGCTCTATTATGTACGCGAAGGGCAAATCTACCAGGTCAAAGGCTCCAAATTTCCGATTGGCAGCGCGCAATACCGCCAAAAAAAGAAGTTTGACCTGCACCACGTTGACTATCTGCCCGGCGATGTCTATTATATCTTTTCGGATGGTTTTCAGGACCAGTTTGGGGGCGAACTGGGGCAAAAATATTATAAAAAGCGGTTTCGAGAGTTTCTGCTGGCCATCAGTCATCTGCCGCTGAGGGAGCAAAAAAAGCATCTCGAGGATGAACTGCGGCAATGGCAAGGCGAACACCCCCAAACTGATGATATATTGATTATCGGCATTCGTACTTAAACACCCGCTTGCCTTTGGGTTTTCGCCCAAAATCGGCTATTCTTGTACAACCAAACACTTGTATTGTTAAACTTTGAACTATGGCCGAGGAGTTGAAAGCCTGTCCTTTATGTGCCCATCCTTATTTTCAGCCCTGGCTACAAGTGCCCGACTATGCTATTAGCCAGGAAGATTTTAGCCTTGTCCAATGCAAGGAATGTGATTTTTGCTTTACGAATCCCCGCCCTGCCCCTGCCGATATAGGCTTCTATTATGCTTCTGATGATTACCTTTCGCATAGCAACCGCCGCCGGGGGCTCTTGAGCCAGCTTTACCAATGGGTGCGCCAGAAAGCATTGGCCGAAAAAAAAGCCCTGATTCAAAGACAAACTGGCTTTCAACCCGAGCAGGCGATGCGCTTGCTGGATTATGGCTGTGGTACGGGAGAATTTCTTCACACCATGCACCGCGCAGGGTGCGGGCTTATGGGGTAGAACCCACCGAGATAGCCCGCCAGCAAGCCATTCAACTCACTGGCCTGCCCATTTATTCGGATTTGTGGCAGGCCCCTTTTGAAGAAAAAAATACGAGGTCATTACGCTTTGGCATGTGCTGGAGCATGTGCACGCGCTTTTGCAAACCCTGGCGCATCTGCGCCGGCTCTTACGCCCGGGTGGGGCCTTGCTCCTGGCCCTGCCTAACCGGGCCGCCGAAGAAGCCGCCGTTTTTGGAAAATACTGGGCCGCCTACGATGTGCCCCGGCATCTTTATCATTTTGATAATTGGGATGTGCAAAAGCTTGCCCTGCGTTTTGAATTACGCTTAGAGCATGTCTTTCCTATGCCTTACGATGCCTATTATGTAAGCCTGCTGAGCGAAAAATATCGGAGTGGTTCCCTCAACTATTGGGCAGGCATTCGCGAGGGTTGGCTATCGAATCAAAAAGCCCAAGTCAGTGGTAATTATTCTAGCCTGATATACTGGCTAGTGGCCACCCGCTGATTCCCATTTTTGGCCGGGGAGCATCGCAATCAGACGCGAATCTTGAAGTGCCGCCGTGCGGAGATGGCTCGGGTAGGCAGGGTTTTTAATCATTTCCAGAAAATGCTCCTTTGAGGGATATTCTACCAGCACCATCTCATCCCCAGGAAGTTTCGTCGGGGGGCGCAATCAAATTGGCCTGCGGATGGCCATGCCACACTACCCGCCCGCCTGCTGCTTGTAGAAAAGGGGCGGCCGCTTTGGCATATTCGGCATAAAGTGCCTGGCCCGAGAGCCCATTGTTTTCGGTGGAGGGCTTGAAGCGAAGCAAATTAAGCATCACAATCGGGCCTGTGGAAGCCAAAGACATAAGGGCTTTGATTTGTTCGCGGGAGGGGTCAATACTGAAAGTAGCCATGCGTGCCTGAGGATTTAGGGTTTTTTTTTAAAAAAATACAACCAGCATTTAGGGAAAATTACTCATTGCTTTCCTGGCGATACTGGATGAACTGAGAGATTCGGTCATACAATTGGGCCACTTCATCCGCCTTTTGGCTTTGCCCTTTGGCCTTCAAATATTTCTGAAAATGTTGTAATGAAAAATGAATCGTTTGCATATCCTCCGTACTAATCTGAAAGTGCTTGTTTTCTTCTGTCTCAGGATCAGATTTCTGGCTTTCTATTGCCGGATGGTCCCCTTGATTTTCAGTAAGTGAAAACTCAGCAAGGGGAGAAGACCAAAACCAGGATTTGAACTGGCGGGCTAGCTTTTGCGGGGAGAGGTAAATAATCTTGGCCATTTTTGCGCGCTTTATTTCTTGACAAATCCCAGAGATTCTGCTTATTATCCAAAATCTACCCAAAAATAAAAAAAATCTCGTTCAATGTTTATAAACATCTGATAACGACAATCGCTTATAAAGTTATAAATAAGCGCAAATGGGAATCTAAATCCCCTAAACAAGTATCACCGATTATGGATGAGAAAATAAAAAAAGAAAGTAGCCCAAGCCCTGGCGGCCCGAGAAGAAAAGGAGGGTTCGGCTTCGGTATTGCGCTGTCCTTTGCGCTGTTGGGATATTTTCTCGATTATGCAAGACGAGTTTCGGCCTCAAAGAAAGAGAAGCCTGGGCAAGCGTTGAGCAAAGTTTCTTCTGAGGCCTGGCCCGCCCCAATTTTCAGCCCACCTGGCCAGATGTATGCGTTTTTTTGAACAAACATATTGCTTTTATACGGCAAGGCAAATAGGCACTTAATACCCCAGGAAGCGGTTGTTTTTAATCCTGCTTTCGCTCCAAAATACGCGCGAGATTTGGTAGAGAAAATCGGCATTTGGCTTTTTCAAAGAGAATTTGGTATAAAAATCGCAGTTTATTGCCTGGACATTTGGCTACTTGGGCTTCGTTTCAAAAAGAAATCAACATGTTGGTTTGTTTTATCAGGCGTATGTGGTGGGGGTGGGTGCTTGCAATCGGGGCAGGGCCAGGTCTTTGGGCTCAAGATGTGCCTTTCCTACATCATATTCAATATTTTTGGGAACAATCCCCAGCAGCCGCTTTTGAAGAGCTTCAGCATCGCCGAGAAGGCCTTTTGCCTTTGCAGAAAGGATTAAACTTTGGCTACAACAAAGCCGCACTTTGGCTTCGGCTGGAACTGATGCCCCCTGATACCCTCTCAAGCGACTGGATGCTCATCATTCGCAACCCAAGCCTATGGAAAATAGATGCCTATTTGCCTATGTCTGAGGGGGGCTGGCAAAAAGTCCAAACCGGCACATACCTCAAATACGAGCAAAGACCTTTTTGGAATCGCTTTTGGGTTTTTCCGCTCCGGCTAGACCCGGGCCAAAACCAGGTAGTCTTTTTGCGCATACAAGCAAAAGGGAGTGCCCTCAGTGTGCCATTATCCCTCAAATCAGAAAAGGATTTTTATGCCCAAAGCCTGCCGGGCGAAGTGGGTTACGGGATTTTTTTTGGGATGCTGGCCCTGGTCATTTTGCTCAATTTGTTTTTGTTTGTCCAGTTGAGGCAGCGACAGTATGCCCTGTATGGTTTTTTGTGCTATGCCTGGGCCTTCTGAGCAGCTACCTGAGTGGGCATTTGTTTCAGTTTCCGGTATTCAGGACCCTGGTGATTTCGAGTGAATGGTTTGCGTTTTCATCCTCTGCACCCATCTATC
>JAAUUB010000289.1 GCA_012031215.1 Microscillaceae bacterium
TCTGGTAGCAAGAGGATTTGAGTAATTAAATCAGTATGTCCGGCAAAAGTCTGAATTTTCTTGCCTGTGGCGAAGTCCCAGTGGTGGATGGTCTTGTCCTCGCTGGCACCCAAAAAGATTGCCCATCTGGGAGGAGAAGAATGGGAGCAGATGCACCCGCAAAGGTCTGGATTTCTTTGCCCGTGCTGAGGTTCCAATGCTTCACGCTTTGGTCATCACTCGCACTCAAAAAAGATTGCTTATCCGGCAAAAGGAGAATTTGTGTAATCAGGTCCGTATGTCCAGTAAAAGTGTGGATTTCCTTACCCGTAGCGATGTCCCAAAGTTTGATGGTATTGTCCCAACTCGCACTTAGAAAGGATGAATGGTCGGGCAGAAGCAGGATATGAGAAACCAAGTCCGTATGCCCGGTAAAAGTATGGATTTCCTTGCCGGAGGCAATATCCCAGTGCTTCACGCGCTTGTCTTGGCTGGCACTCAAAAAAGTTTTAGCATCTGGCAGTAAGAGGACTTGAGTTATCATGTCTGTATGCCCTATTTGCACCCTTGTTTCTATTTCGGGGGTGGTTTGGGCATGGAGAAAGCCCACCAGCCCCCGGAGGGGTAGAAATATGATGAGAAAACGGAGGAAAACGGTGCGCTTCATAGGGGTTTGGAATTTTTTTTAAAGTAAGTGTATGGGCGTTTGAAAAGCAAGATTCCTACGGAATGACAAAAAGGTTGAAAGGGTCTTGTGTTTCTGAGTGTTTGAAAGGTGAGAAATACAGTCGCTTTTAGGAAATTTAGCGAATCTCCTGGTCCAAATTGTTGAGCCTCCGAAGAAAAAAGTAGCCGCTCAGGTCTTTTTATTTACATTTTATTCCAAGCAGCCAGGCGGCGTTCGCTACGGCCTCCCTTATGGCCCTTGCTGATTTCCAGGGCCCGGATAAGTTCCGGGCGGGTGTGGCGGGGGTCAATGATTTTGTCGATATAGCCCAGTCCGGCGGCCTCCCAGGGGGCGTTCATCTTGGCCAGTTGTTCCAGAAAATCGCGCCGCATCGCTTCGGGATCGGGGGCTTCTTTGAGTTTGCGCCCCAGCACCACATTGAGGGCTACTTCGGGGGCAGTAAAGGAAATATCCGCCGTAGGCCAGGCCAGCACAAAATCGCCGCCCATATTGGCCCCCATCATCAGGTGGCTCGCCGCCCCATAAGACCGGCGCAGATACACTGAAATGCGGGGCACGGTGCAGTATTGATAGGCATTGACCCAGTTCATAATCTTGACCGGGATACGCTGTTCTTCGGCCCGAACACTGGTGTAAAAGCCGGGGGTATCGTGCAAAAAGATGAGCGGAATATGAAAACTATCACACAAAACGATAAAAGAAACGGCTTTTTCGCAGGCCCCCGCCCCCATGCCACCCGCATTGACTTTGGGATTGTTGGCCAGTATGCCCACTACCTGTCCTTCCAGCCGGGCCAGGGCCGTGATGAGGCTGCCATCATAAAAAGGTTTGAGCTCCAGAAGGCTGTCCTGGTCCACGATACAGTCCAATACCTGGTGCATATCGTAAGCATAGCGGCTGTCGGGCGGAAAAATATCCAGGAGGGCATTTTGCTTAAACCGGGAGGGGGGCCGGTTTTCGGCCTGGGGGGGCAATTGCTCGGCATTGTCGGGCAGGTAGCTCAGGGCCTTGCGAAGCAGGTGCAGGGCCTCGGCATCATTTTCGGCAAACAAATCCACGGCGCCGGTCTGGTAGGCGTGCATTTCCCAACTGCCCAATTCATGCGTTTGGGTGGCATCGTTGTTGGCCGCTTCTAAAATGGAAGGGCCCACGACGGCCATGTGTGCCCCTTTTACCTGCACGACGATGTCGGACACCGAGGCCTGCCAGGTGGGGCCGCCATAGCACTCGCCCATGATGGCCGTCAGGGCGGGCACAAAGCGATGGCGCGGGGCCGAGCGGGCATCAAACAAAATGCGCATATTGCCTACCGCCCCCATGGCATCGGGAATGCGCACGCCGCCCGCATCACCCAGATGCACAATAGGATAGCCTTTTTGAAGGGCGTATTGATGCACCTCATTTTCTTTGTGATAGCCTACATAGCCTCCGGCCCCGGCCATCACGGTTACATCATCCGCAGTGAGGCCAATGGTTCGGCCTTCTATTCGGGCATAACCGCATACCTTGCCATCGGCGGGGGTTTTGTCGCGTACTTCGGGGCGTTCGCTCACCGCGAGCAGACCCACTTCGTAAAAGAAGCCTTGTCAACCAGCCGCTGAATGCGCTCACGGGCCGTCAGACGGCCTTTGGCGTGTTGGCGGGCTATTTTTCCGGCCCACCCATTTGCCGGGCTTGGGCTTCACGGGCCCGGAGTTCTTCAATGTCTCCGGGTTTTGCCTTATTTTCTTGTTCCAATGGCGATTCAATTGAAAAGGGTGGCAGATCTTGGGTATTTGAAGGGCAAAAGGGTTTAGGTCAATATTTTCTCCCATAGTCTTTTTACCTCGCTTGGACTCATTTTCTTTAATATTCGGTCGTTTTCGGCCTGCACGTCTTTTTTAACCGCCTGGCCCAGGGCTTCTACCGAGGCCACCCGCAAGAGATGCAAGACGGGCAAGGGGGCCATACCAGTCAGATTTTGGGGCGAATCGGGGGCTAGGCCCTCAAACCGGGCCAAAGGATGAAAGCCCACAATTTGGTAATCCGCCGTCCATTGATTGAGCACGATGGTCTCCTCGCAATATTGCACAAAAGGGAGGAAATGTGCCCGTTCGCCCAGCCGGGGCAATATCATCAGGGTAGTTTCGGTTTCGGGGTGTTGCTCGAGCCAGTCAATTTCATCACAAAAGGCTTCGACAAAACCCCGCATACTGTCGGTATCGTGCACCACAAAACGCACCGCCTCCCGCAGCAGGGGGGCTTTGGCAAAAGGGCAAAGGTTAAGCCCGAGGATAAGGGTTTCTACCCATTTGCGGGTGATTTCCACCATTTCGGCTTTTTGGACATCAGAAAGGGCCGGCATTTTCTCGCTTCTTTTTGGCTACTTTCCAAAAGTATAAAAAAAAGGAGCAAAACGGAAAAACGGCTTGCTCCTTTTTGGAAATTAGCGGGCTAAGTCAGGTTATTCTTTCACAATCCGCTCCGTAAAAACGCCTTGCGGATGCAGCACTCTGAGCACATAAAGTCCGCTCCCCAGGTGAGGCAGGCGGCGATTCAGGCTTTGGGCTATCTGGTCTATGTTTCCATAATGGCTATCAAGCAGTTTGCCCCGGGCATCGTAGAGTTTAGCGCTTACCGGGCTTTGGTCAAAGCCCCAGGCCTGGATTTGTATCCCGGTTTGGGCGGGGTTGGGCCAGATTTGCAGACGCATTGCCAGGCTTGGGTTCACAAACAGCACCGGGCTAACATGCATGCTTCCGTCCCCATCGGTTTGTTTTAAGCGGTAATAACTGGCCTGGCGCAGGGCAGTATCCACAAACTGATAGTCAAGGGGCTGGTTACTATTGCCAGCGCCTTCTACAAAACCCAGGGGCGCGAAGGCCAGGCCATCCAGGGATTTTTCTACCCAAAAGCCCAGGTTGTCTTCTTCGGTGTAGGTGCGCCATTGCAGGAGGGCATTGTTTTCAGGCGTAAGTGTGGCCGTGAAAGGCCCCAGCCGTATGGGCAGCGGGTTGTTGGTATCGCCCAAAGTCCAGGTAGAAAAGGCGTTTACGCCCGTTACGCTGACACGATTATTGACCACATCCAGGGTCAGGCCCACAGGGTAATCCTCCCAGCCATTGGTGGCATCCCAGCGAAACATAGCCAGGTTGTTTTCGGCAATGCCGCCCAGCTCAGATGCCGCATATTCAAGCCCTAAAAGGGAGTTACTGGGAGTTCCTTCGGCCCGGAAAATCCGCCGTATGCCTTTGCCGCCATCACCCTGATAATGAGAGCGACGCAGCAAGGTGATATCGGCATCGTCCACGATAAAGCCGAGGCCCGCTACATCGGTTTCCATAGTGATTCTTCGGTTGGTGGCTTCAATATAGCCGCCCGGGCTGGCTTCGGTGGTGGCGGTGTTGTCAAGGACCACATGCTCGAGGAGGCG
>JAAUUB010000074.1 GCA_012031215.1 Microscillaceae bacterium
TTTTGAAAAAAAGCGTACCTTTTAAGTATCCAAGCCTTTTAATAAATCTGGACGGCGATGCTGGGTTCTTTCCCAGGCTTGAACTTCGCGCCAGGCCTCTATCCGAGAGTGGTCGCCAGAGAGTAATACATCGGGTACTTTCAGACCACGCCACTCTGCCGGGCGGGTATAAACAGGAGGGGCCAGCAAATTGTCTTGAAAAGAATCGGTGAGGGCTGAGGTCTCATCCGATAAAACACCAGGCAAGAGCCGCACCAAGGCATCCACCACCACCGCCGCCGCCAGTTCTCCGCCCGAGAGCACATAGTCGCCAATACTAATCTCGAGGCTCACAAAATGGGTGCGCACCCGTTCGTCCACTCCTTTGTAGTGCCCACAAAGCAGGATGAAATTTTTCTGGAGCGATAACTGGTTAGCCATTCCTTGGTGAAAAGTTAGTCCGTCGGGACTGAGATAAATCACTTCATCATACTTTCGCTGGGTCTGCAAGTGCTCAATACAACGGGCAATGGGTTCAATCATCAGGACCATTCCGGCTCCGCCCCCAAAGGCATAATCGTCCACTGGGCGATGTCGTCCCTCAGCATAATCCCGAAGGTTGTGTACCACGATTTCGGCTTTGCCCTTTTCCTGCGCCCGCCCAACAATAGAATGTGCAAAAGGGCCTTGTAGCAGTTCGGGCACACACGTCAAGATATCAAATCGCATACAATGCAGGATAATAAAAAACTATTTGGATGGAAACAGGCTGAAAAGTCCATAATGCTCAAGCTCAACCCGGTTGGCAAATAAATGCGGATAATGGGTTTGTAATGACTGAATGTATAAATCGTAGGGCATATCGGCAAATGTACCATACTCGTGGACATACTCCATGTGTTTCTGACCATTGGGGGTAAATTCCTGAAAAACCGAATCAGATTGCCCGTCAAATTCAAGCGGCATCACTCTCAGTCGCTCGCAAAGGCTTTGGTTAAAAGCCGGAGTTGCCTTTACCCATTTGTTTTCGAGAAACAGCTCCGTATAGCCATGAAAAACCATGACATTGGTCTGTAGTTTTTCTTCCAGTTTTTCAGTGGCAATATGGTTACGTACATTGCCAAAGCCCAGGCGACTGGGGATGCCCACCGCCCGAGCTGCCGCGGCCAGCAAGATGGCTTTTTCAATACAATAGCCATAATTTCTACCCAGCAAATGGCTGGCTTTTAAAGCCTCACGGCGCAGGTCGGCCTGGTAGGGTTCGTAGCGAAAACCATCCCTTACGGCATAATAAAGTGCCTGGGCTTGGGCAAGGGGGGAAAGCGAAGCCGGGGCGTGCTGGTGGGCAAAAGCCTGCACCAGGGAATGGTCGGAATCAATAAATTCTGTGGGAAGAAGATATATTTCATCGGCAATAGGAGTCATAGGGCTTTCTATTTAATTGGCAGCACATCGTCAAATTCTAAGCAAAAATAAAAGCTGACCCGCTCGAGGGGTTTTTTTATAACAAAAATGCCTCTGATTTTAGCAAACTTTTCTCTAAACTCGGGGTTTTGTATCAGCTTTGCAAACCTTGGTCTAGCCAATGAGCGCAAGTTTGTGCAGTAAATTTGGCGTATAAAAGGCATTTGCGGCTTTTTTTGGTTTTTAAAGGCCAATAAATTTATTTTTCTGGCAAAAACCCCCAACTTTGGCCTGTTTATACTGGTTAATGGCCAGTTGAGTTGATTTACAAACAAAATTGCTTGATTAAGCCTATTTAATATCTAAAATGGCAACCCACGGACGCTTCAAAAACCCGGTAGAGGCCACCCTCACGGGCATCAAAGATCTCTTTCGCAAACAACCCCTGGCCACAAGGCTGCGGCCCGAAGACCGCCTGGACGGCAAAAACTGCCTCATCACCGGGGCCAATTCCGGCCTGGGCTATGCCATCGCCGTTGATTTGGCCCGAAGAGGGGCCAATGTTTACATGGCTTGTCGCCGCCAGATTCCCGAGGCGGGTGAAAAAGTAAAAAAAGAAAGTGGTTCGGATAAGGTCTGGATGCTTAAAGTGGAGCTGGCAGATGTGCGCTCTGTTGAGGCTTTTTGCCAGGAAGCGAAGCGGCAGCAGCTTGTCTGGGATGTGGTAGTGCTCAATGCCGGGGTTACGCCCGCTCGTTCCCGTCTTACTCCGCAAGGCCTGGATGAGATGATGATGGTGAATTATCTTTCCAATTTTATTATGCTCCGGCGATTCTTAGAAGAGGGTCAGATACCCAATACTGTTTTTGCCCCGGCCTCTTTGGGCAGATCCACTTTCATTCCCCGAGTATTGTTTATTTCTTCCGATTCTCATCAGGGCGCTTCGGCCATTGATTTTGACCTCTTAGACACCTATACAAGCTATGGAGTGCAAAAAGCCATTCACAACTACAGCTATTTCAAACTGGTACTCAATACCTTTGCGGTAGAATTGGCCCGGCGTTTACAAGCTGCCGAGGGCAAGCCCGAAGTTTCGGTCAATGTGATGTGTCCTGGGCCCGTCAATACCAATATTATCCGGGATGCCCCCTGGGCTTTGAGGGTCTTGCTAAGGGGAATCTTCACTTTGTTTTTCAATCACCCACCAAAGCTGCCCGGCCCGTGAGTTATCTGTGTGCTTCGCCCGATTGGGAAGGCCGCACCAATGAATACTTGCACATGTTTCGTCATAAAGCTATGGATGAGAAATGCTACGACCCCGAAGCAGGTCAGCGGCTTTGGGACGAGTCGGAGCGTATCTGGGAGGCAATTGTGCAAAAAGCGAAGACTTCGGCAACCTGAGGTATTGGGCTATTTATTAATTTTTGGTGCTTTTTCCCTAGTTTTGTATTGCATAACTGTTTCTAATTTGCAGTTTATATGATTGATTACGAGCATTTTACCCTGGCCAATGGTTTGCAGGTCTTTATACACGCTGACCCCACAACTCCTATGGCGGCTATGAATGTGGCCTATCGGGTAGGCTCCAAAAACGAAGATGAAGAAAAAACGGGCTTTGCCCATCTTTTTGAACACCTGATGTTTCGTGGTTCGCGCCACATTGCCAATTATGACCGCCCCCTGCAAACCGTCGGAGGAGAGAACAATGCCTATACCTCGGCTGATTTGACCAATTATCACCTCTCTCTGCCAGCGGCTAATCTTGAAACGGCTTTTTGGCTGGAATCAGACCGAATGCTGGCTTTGGACTTTCAGGAAGAAAAGCTGGAAGCCGAAAAACGGGTAGTGATTGAAGAGTTTAAACAAAACTACCTTAATCAGCCTTATGGGGATGCTTGGCTACGCTTGCATCCTTTGGCCTATAAAGTCCATCCCTATCGCTGGGCAACCATCGGAAAAGACCCCAGTCATATTGCCCGGGCTACTTTGGCGGATGTAGAAGACTTTTTTTTTCGCTACTATCGCCCCAACAACGCTTCGCTCGTGGTGGCCGGGAACCTGAGCCGCGTCCAAGTGGAAGACCTGGCCCAAAAGTGGTTTGGGGACATTCCGGCAGGCGCATCCGAAAAGCAGGACATCCCTTCGGAACCCCCTCAAACCGAGGCACGCATCGATGAGGTAAGGGCGGATGTGCCTATGGAAGTGCTGTATATGGCTTTTCACATGGCGGGCAGGGCTGAAACTGCTTATTACTTGGGTGATTTATTAAGCGATGTATTAGGAAGAGAACGCTCCTCGCGGCTCTATCGCCGCCTGGTCAAAGATACCCAACTTTGTGCGGCGGTGAAGGCCTATGTAAGCGGGGCGGCCGACCCCGGGCTATTGGTCATTCAGGCTTATGCACACGTTGGCCAAGATTTGCTGGCCATAGAGCAGGAAATATGGCAGGTCATTGAAGACCTCAAACAGCAGCCAGTGGCAGAAAACGAACTCAAAAAAGTGCAAAACAAAGCTGAATCAACAGTGCTCTTCAACGAAGTGGAACTGCTTAACCGAAGCACCCGACTGGCCTATTTTGCTAGCTTGGGCCAGCCCAGGCTCATCAACCAGGAAACCCATCTCATACAGGCCATTACACCCCAGCAGCTTCAAAACACCGCCCGGGAAATCTTGCGTGAAGAAAATGTATCCAAGCTTTATTATCGGAAAAAATAAAGCCCGGGCTAATTTGGCCGGGCTGTTTACAAAATATTCCCTTTTTCCCAAGATTTATTTTAAATTTGCGAGCTTATACAAGTACTGCAAAAGTGTTGAAATCACCAAAAACAGCTCAAATCCCAGATTCAGAAGCTCTGAAAGCCCTCTTGCACGCTTCCTGCCAGATAGCCATCGTGGCGCATCACAATCCTGATGCCGATGCCCTCGGGTCTAGCTTGGCCTTGGCACGCTTTCTTAGCAAGCAAGGCCATCAGGTAGAAGTGCTGATGCCCAGTGCTTTTCCTGATTTCTTGGATTGGATGCCGGGTGCGGAAAAGGTAGTGGCTTATTCGGAGGAAAGCCAAACCTATTGCCGGCAGGTTTTTCAGGCTGTTGATTTGGTGTTTTGCATGGACTTTTCAAGCTATGCACGCTTACAGTTTTTAGAGCCTTTGCTCAGGGTTGCTACCGCCCGGCGCTTCATCATCGACCACCATCAGGCCCCTGATATGGAGGCTGATTTTTGGCTTTGGAATGTGCAGGCTTCTTCCACTTCCGAGTTGGTATTTGAGCTATTAGAGCTTTTAGAAGCCAAATCATTCCTCGATATTGAAATGGGAGAATGTATTTATGCAGGAATTGTTACGGATACTTCTTCCTTCAAACATCCTTCTACCACGGAAAGGGTTCATCTTATTGCGGCTGAGTTGATGGCCCTGGGGGTGAACACCAATCGGGTGCAACGCTTCATCTATGACAATAATTCTGAAAACCGACTTCGGTTTATTGGCTATGCACTACACGAAAAACTGAAGGTTTTGCCTCAATATCGTACGGCCTACTTTGTCATCACGAAGGAGGAACTGAGAATGTATGAAAATAAACTAGGAGATACCGAAGGGCTGGTCAATTATGCCCTTTCTATTGCGGATATTGTGCTGGCCGTAATTATCATTGAAAATGAGGATTGTGTCAAGATGTCTTTCCGTTCAGTAGGCAACTTTGCGGTCAATGAGTTTGCCCGCAAACATTTCTCTGGCGGCGGCCACAAAAACGCTGCCGGAAGCGATTGTATGACCGATGCTTTTGAAACGGAGCAATTGTTATTGAGCCTTTTGCCCCAATACGAAAACGAACTACACCATTCTGATGCCTAATCTGCGTAATTTGTGCCTGGGAAGTATTTTTATCTTTTTGGGGGCCTGCCTTTCGGGTACGGATGCCCAACACCAAGCCCTCGCCAATGCCTCCCAGCTTCCCAATGGAGTAAAGTATCAGTTTTTGACCCAAAATACAAAAGGGCGCAAGACAAAGCCAGGCGACCGTATTACCTTTATCCTGCGGGTGCAAAACCATCAAGACAGCATCCTGAGTGAACAAAGATTTCAGGAACTACCTTTTGAGGAGCCTTATTTCATTGCCAAAAATTATTACCGAGATGTTTTTGCCCTGGTAAGTGAAGGCGATAGCCTTCGTTTCTGGATTCAGGCCGATTCACTGGTGAACAAGGCAGGTTTTCTCAAAACGCCAAAAATTCCGCCCGGCACTAGCATCCAATATACCCTGAAAGTGCTTAAAGTACAGTCCTTATCTGATATTCGTCAGCATCTTGACGAAAATCTGAGGGTTCAACGCGAAATAGACCGCCAGCAAATGGCGGATTTTATGACCCAACTGGCCCGCCGCGACAGTACGCATAAGTTTACTTGTACTGACTCCGGCCTTTGCTACCATCTGGCCGTTGAAGGAAAAGGCCCTCAGCCACAACCTGGCGACACCCTTCTGGTCAACTACACCAGCCGCCTGCTAGACGGAACCGTGTATGACCATACCGAGGAAAGTACCGAATTTTTGCTTGGGCAAGTAGTTCCCAATGGCCTCAATGAGGGACTGGCCTTGATGCCCGAAGGCAGCAAAGGCACTTTCTTGCTCCCCTCTGAGCTGGGTTTTGGGCCACGGGGCATGGGAACGGTCGTGCCGCCCAATTCGGTGCTGGTATTTGAGTTAGAATTGCTAAAGGTCAAATAATGCGCCCATCAAGCAATCCAATTTCAAAATAAAAGTTCATTTCTTTTGATGATTGATAAGTAGAGAAAAAATGCAAAATTAAAATGCTTTTCCTGGCATAAAAGATGCCAACAATGGATTTGGACAAGCCTGCCTTTGTGCTTGGCCGCTTGTTTTGCAGGCGGGGAAGATGTTGCGCAGGAAGCCCGACAACTCAATGACCAACAAATTCAGCAATATATCGCCGATAATAACCTCAATGCCCAGAGTACAGGCAGCGGATTGTTCTATGCCATCACCCAGCCCCAGCCCAATGGGCAGGTCGTCCAAGAAGGTGATTCTGTAAAGGTGCATTTCATCGTTCGGCTAGTGAGCGGTACTATTGTAGATAGTACGGCGGGGGCAATGGCCTTGCTGGCTGGCCAGACACCCGCCCGCCTTCGCCCGGATAACTACCTGATTGATATAACGCCTATTGCTCTGGGCTTTGAAGAAGGACTCAAACTTATGAAAGAAGGAGAGAAAGCCACCTTACTTGTCCCTTCTTACCTGGCTTTTGGTGCCAATGCCAATACGGTTATTCCGCCTTTTTCAGTGCTTATTTATGAGGTCTTCCTAGAAGAAGTGCTTAGCGAAGAAGAAATGATTGAGGAATATATCGTTGCCAAAGGCTTAAATGTTACTATAAGTACCGAAACAGGCCTTCGCTATGTCCGCCAATCACCGGGCACGCCCGACACCGCCCCTGCCGACAATCAAAACGTGATTGTAACCTATCGGGGCACACTCCTGGACGAGCAGGAATTTGATGCCAATGATGATTCTACTTTTTCAGTGCAGGTAGGAGCCGGGCGCGTTATTGCGGGCTGGGACGAAGGCCTTAAACTCATGAACCAGGGCGAAGCAGGGATTTTCATTATGCCTTCTTCATTGGCCTATGGAAGAAACGGAACCCAGTCGGGGGTAGGAGGCGTGAGTATTCCGCCCTATGCCCCTTTGGTGTTTGAAATCACCCTGGTGAAAGATGAAATTCAGCAGATTTATGAATATGTGGCCAATAATGGTTTGCAGGGAGATACCTTGTCCACCTCTACCGGGCTTCGCTATGCCATTTTAGCAAGCGGAACCGGCGCGCCGCCCGCCGCCACGGCCTCCGTCAGCATTCGCTATACGGCCTCTTACCTTAAGCCCGATGGCCAAAGCCAAATTTTTGCCCAGGAAATGCTTGCCCCGGTTATCATAGACCTAGAAAGCACCGAAACATTTTTGCTCAAAGCGGCGGGCATCAAAGAAGGTATTCAACTGATGAGAAAGGGCGAGAGAAGAATTTTGCTCATGACCTCTGCCCTGGGCTATGGCAATACCGGGCAACAAAATGTGCCGGGAAGGGCCCCTTTGGTGGTGGAAATAGAACTAGTGGATATATTATGAGAACGCTCTGTTTTGCCACCCGCAATCCCAACAAGATAGCAGAAATGCAGGCTTTTTTGGGCCAAATCTTTGGCAGATTGTTTCGCTGGATGAAATCGGTTGTTCCGAAGAACTGGCCGAAACTACTGGCACAATTGAAGGCAATTCGGCCCAAAAAGCAGGCTATGTTTGGGAAAAATTTGGCAAGGACGTTTTCGCCGATGATTCAGGCCTGGAAATTGAAGCCCTGCAAGGGCGACCTGGGGTTGATTCAGCCCATTATGCGGGCTCCCGCGATGCCGCCACCAACATGGCCAAGGTATTGGGGGAAATGGACGGTTTGGCAAATCGAAAAGCGCGTTTAAACGGTCATCAGCCTGTATTGGGAGGGGCAATTTTATCAATTTACAGGCCTGGTGCCGGGGCAAATCCTGACCGAAATGCGGGGAAATGCCGGCTTTGGCTATGACCCCATTTTTTTGGCCGATGGCCATACCCAGACTTTTGCTGAAATGAGCCTTGAGCATAAGAATCAAATTAGCCACCGGGCTTTGGCCCTGGCGCAATTGAAAAATTTCTTGCTAGGGCAGAAGGCCTGAAATAATTCAGGTACTGCTTGCCAGAAAAGGGCGCAGAGAACCTTTATCAATCCAACCAAAATTGTAAGCGTATGCGTGTGTACACAGGTCTTTTCTTTCTTCTTCTATCTGCGAGCGGGCATTGGGTACAGGCCCAAAAACTCAATGTGGCCGAAGAACGTATTTTCCGGGCCGAAGCCGCCCGATTGGTAGAAGCATATTATCAAAACCTGCCCCAGGTCATTGCCAAGCGCAAAGACAGTGTAACGGTTCAGGAAGACAATGAGGAGGGGGTGGCCCAGAATCGAAACATCTCTTTCAAACAGCAATTCATCAATCAGTTTTTCGATAATAACGACATTTATGTCTATAACGACCTAAGCCCGGACGAAAACCCTGACCCCGCCGCCAAAAGGGTGATGACCATTGATGAATACCTCGACCAACTCCTCTATTACTATGGCGAACAGGGCTCGGGCACTTTTCAATCCCGAATGAACAGTGCCAATGTGGTACAGGTTGGCTATAACAGCCAAGCCGCCGAGAAATTTTATTATGCCAAAATTAAGATTGAACGCGATTTTAAGGGCAAATACCTGGCTAAGTATCACACTGACAATCGCCGCACGCTTGATTTTTATGTCAAAACCCTGGACCGACCCGATACGCGGCTTAAAAAATTTATCATTATCGGGATTGATTTTGAAAGCACCCAATTGGCACTGGAAAAACTAAGCCCCGAGCAGGCTATGGCCAAAGGCTTACAGTTCTTTGACCAGGAAGAGTATGCTACGGCATTCAAATACCTTATCCGCCACAAGGACAACAAAGCCCTCCAAAAAAACAGCAATGCTACTTGGGCTTTGGGCTATATGTATTTTTGGGGAAGAGGCACTGAGCGCAGCGATGCCGAAATGGTCAAATGGCTCGAGTATTCGGCCAATCGCAACAATGTCTATGCGCTCCATTACCTGGGCGAAAACTACTATTTTGGCGAGTATGGGGTGGAAGAAGATGAGAAAAAGGCTTTTAAATACATCAAAGAAGCCGCCCGGAAAGGATTTGCAGAATCTCAGTTTTTCCTCGGCGAACGCTACCAAAAGGGGAGGGGCTGCGCCAAAGCAATCGGACGGCCAAGAACTGGTACGAAAAAGCGGCCAAGCAGGGCCATGCCAAAGCCGCCTATGCCCTCAAACAGATGGGTAATAATTAAGACGCTTTCATCTCATTCTTAAAGTTATGCCAGAACTGGATGCGCAATTGTTGGCCCTTCGCCCACCGCTTCTCCTGAGTGAGGCCGATAGCCCAATGGCCAACTTTCAAAATCAAACCCTTCGCCCCATTCTCAAGCTTTTGCATCCCCGATTTATTTACCTGGCCCAAGATTATCTTCAAAGGCAGGGGGTGCAATGGGAAAATTTTTCTTCCGAAAAGCAAAGAAGCTACCTGGATACGATGCTCCGCCAACAAACGGATTTTAAATTTCTGTTGATTGGCTTGGTAAGTGGCCATTTTACACAGGCGGAACTGGTCTTTTTTTGTGCCCATCGCAACGAAATTGTTCGCCGGATGGTCGCTTTTTTATCCAAACGCCTGTATGAGGGGCTTTTATTGACGTATGGCAAGAGCTAAGGATGCCTTTGTGCACCAATACGGCCCCTGGGCTTTGATTGCCGGTGGAGCCGAGGGATTGGGTTTGGCCTTTGCGGAGGCTTTGGCGGCTCAGGGATTGTCCGTTTTCTTGATAGATAAGCAAAAAGAAGCTTTGGCCAAGTCTGTTGCAATGCTGGCAGAGAAATATCCAGTCTCCGTGCGGGGCCTTGAATTAGATTTAAGCAAACACGAGGCACTTTCGCTCATTGAAAAAGAAACACAAGGTTTTGAAATTGGAACGCTAGTCTATAGTGCGGCTTTTGTGCCAAGAGGCGATTTTTAGATATAAGTTTAGAAGCGCATGAAGAAGTTTTACAACTCAATGCCGCAAGACTTTTTCAAGTATGCCATCATTTCGGGCTGGCTATGCGGGCCCGCCAAAAGGGCGGCATTATCTTACTCTCTTCTATGGTGGCATTTCAGGGGGCTGCCCGGCTGGGGCATTATGCCGCTACCAAAGGATATGCACTTTTGCTTGGGGAGGCCCTTTACCAAGAGTTGAAGCCCCTGGGGGTGGCTGTGCTTACCTTATGCCTCGGTGCCACTGCCACGCCCGCTTATCGGCAAGCGGCAGGATTAGGAAAAGAACTTTTACCTGTGCTAGACCCGGACTGGACGGCAAAAAAGAGCCTGCGCCAGCTTGGCAAACGCGCCGTCTATATCCCCGGGCTTTGGAATCAATGGGTTCATTGGTTTTTGCAGCGGTTCTGGTCGCGGACCGCCCGGAGGCGGCTCATAGACCAACAAGCAAAAATACAGTTGAAAGCCTCCTCGTGAAAAAACCTACTTTGAGGAGGTAAAAGTTTAGACCAGGCCAATCTTGGTAGAAATGATGCCATGAATAAATTTCAGGCATTTCTCTGATTCATCGGGCTGTTGGGCAAAATGATGATGCAGTTTTTGCGACAATTGATGACGGTGTGAACCATCGAGCCAGTCAATCACTACCGGAAAATGAAAAGCATTGGGGGCTAATTCCTTTTCATAAAACTGGGTATATACCCGATAAAGCTCCATTTCTTCCAAAAAAGTCTTATCCAGAATGCCCGCCAGGTTATCAAATAGTTTTTCTGAGGCATCATAAATGGTAAAAAAATCCAAATTGGGTTTCTCCAGATTAAGCACTTCCAAAAACTTTTGAGGTTGTGCGCGGTGAATGAAATTTTTGAGACGCAATTTTAGATAGCTGTTGATGAGCTGGTGAATGGACAAGCTGTAGTATTCATATTTACGGCCCAATCCTTTGAGCTTAAACTCCTCGCCCTGTTGCTTGAGTTCATATTCTACCACCCGGCGGAAAATGCCTTCTTCTAATGGAAGCAACTGGGGAGATTGTGCTTGCACCTGATGCAAATCTTTATAAAACCACCCGTATTGGCATTTAATCTGGGTATTTTTTCGGTCGTAGGTAATCTGCGCATACAGCGGAAAATGCTCTACTCCGTCAATGTCCAAGTGCTTAAGGTTACGGTTAAGAAAAAACTTTACCGTAATTTTTTTTGGTTTTTTCATTGGATAGCAGTGTAATTGGGTGTGAAGTGTCTGAAATTTTTCCGCTAAGTGAAGCCAAAAGCGTGTTTTGCGCTTGTTTTACTCAGGTAGAATTTAAGTTGCTATTATATCAGTGTTTAAACGAATATTCAAATTTTTTTTAGTTTTTTTAAAGGTCTTATCCTTGCAAACCGCTAAAACAGGATGAAATCCCTTAGCCTGTCAAATGGGTTTGCCTACGATGCGCAAGGCCAGGCGATTAAAGGGTTCGTGGCGCAAAACCTCCTCGGCCAGTTCTTGGGCCAAAGGATTGGCCAGCAGGCCTTTGTCATAAAAGGACAATGCATATTCTTTGAGTAGCCAGTCTTCGGGGTCAAGGGCAATGGCCTGTAGGATATGATAGAGGCCCACGTGGTTGCCTAGTTTGTAACCTACCAAAGATTCGGCGGCAAGATAAGCCGCTGCCCGATGCCAAAAAGCGGATGATTCTTGCGCCAACACAAAGTTGATAAAGGTGTAGCTCAACAAGCCCGTGTGCTCTTCGGTAACTTGATGGAGGAAACGGACAAGTTGATTTTTTTTGACTTCGTATTCAAGAAGCTGGTAGGCTTCCGCAAAGCGGTAAGCAAAGAGATGCTCTTTAAAGCGCACCTGCAGTTCCGATTCAGAAAGCATCGCCATACTATATCCTAATTTGCCAAATAATCTATTCTTACGAAAGTCCTAAACTATACAATAATTTTTAAACAAAATTAAACTTGCCTAAGGGAGTTTATAATAATTTTATAGGGAAACATTTTTTGCACACCTTGATAGATATTTGCCATCTGAAATACATTATTTTACTTTGCAGGCGAACCAGGCGAACATTTCTCCTGGCATGTTTTACTTAACACCTTTCACCTTGATTGTATGTATTGGATAAAAACCACCTGCTGGCTCATTGCCTTCGCGCTGTTGATATTGGCCTTGCCCGTTTGCACAGGAAATCAGGAAGCTGGTAAAGCCCTGGATAGCCCTCAAAAAATTGCGAAGGCCGATTCAGCTGAGGCCCCCACAGAAAAGCCTAAGCCCCTACCAACCGACCGCAAGTTCAATGATATGGCCCAATTCATTGCGGGTTTGCCAGCCGAAGAGGGCAGTAGTTTTGCTTCTTATTCCCAAAACCCGGCCTGGCAACAATATGCCAAAGTGGCCGATACCCAATGGAATAGCATTTTAAATACTAAACTGCCCAAAATCATCCAATGGCGCGACCAAGAACTCAAAGCGGCCAATGCACAGGGGGGCTTGTTGTTTTATCCTTTCAGCGGGCCAGACTTTTTGCATGCCTCGGCTTTTTTTCCCGAAGCCGATACGATGGTGCTTGTAGGGCTGGAACCTATCGGTAATTTGCCCGATTTTGAAAAAATTGCTCAAAAATCGCTACAAGGCTACTTTAATGGCCTCCAGCAAACCCTCAATTCTATTCTTAATTTCAGTTTTTTCCGCACCAACTCAATGGCGGTTGATTTTACGGGCAAGGTGGTTTCCACCATTGACGGTACGTTGCCCGTGCTGATGCTGTTTATGGCCCGCACGGGCCACAAGGTCTTGTATTATGAAAAGATTGCTATAAGCCCCAAGGGCAAGATTATTCCCGCCGCCGAAGCCAAAGCAGATTCTACTTACTTTGGCACTATGCTGGCTTATAGCTCGGAGAAGGAACCTGAAAATCGGAAAACACTCTTTTATTTTGCCGCCAATCTTCAAGATACCCCTTATTCGGCAAATAGCGGATTGAGCGAAGGCGGGCTCCTGCAAAGAAGCGATTTTCGTAAATACCTCGAGTCATTGCCCATTCAGACTACTTATATCAAATCTGCTTCTTATCTGATGTATCGCGATGAATTTAGCATTGTTCGCAATTTAATTTTGAATAAATCTACGTTTTTCCTCCAAGACGATTCAGGCATGCCCATTCGTTTTTTAGACCGAGCCAAGTGGGATTTGACTTTTTATGGAAGCTATGTCTCACCTATTTCGCTCTTTCAGGTGCGTTATCAAGCAGACTTACGGGCTATTTATCAAAAAGGGGAAGGTGTTCGGCCATTGCCTTTTGGAATTGGGTATCAGTTTCGGGAGGGCACTTCCAATCTTATGCTGGCAACGAAGAAATAATCTAAGCTTTTGCTCAAAAAGGCGCAATTCTACGAAAAGATTGCGCCTTTTCTTTGGCCGGCCCTTAAAAACGATAGTAAATAAAAGGATTGTAAGTATTGCCCACCAGCAAGGTGATAGACAAAAGCAGCAATAAAAACTGAAAACCCGTAACCAAAACCCAGGGCAGGGGAGAATTACTGTATTTCATTTTTAGGGTGAACCAGCCGCTAAGCCAGGGATATACGGGTAAACATAAAATCAGACTGAGCAAAAGCCAATAGGCGTTTTCGCGTAGGGTCAGTAAAAATCCCAAACTAGTCCAGGCTTGATGGGGCATTGCTCCAAATAATACTTGAAAGAAAGTCTGCAAGCGGTCTATGTCTTCAAAGTAGAACAAAGCCCAGCCGATCACAACTGCAAATAAAAGGTAAGCGTGGCGCACAAATGCCGGAAGCTTTTGCAAGAAAGCCAGTAAAAAAGCCCGTTCCAGACCAATCAATAGGCCAAAATATAAGCCCCATAGTACAAAATTCCAGCTAGCCCCATGCCAAAGACCCGTGAGCAACCACACCACAAAGAGGTTGAAATAAGGACGACGCTTGCGCCCTCCCAAAGGAATATAAACATAGTCGCGAAAAAAAGAACCCAGAGAAATATGCCAGCGCCGCCAAAACTCGGTTGCGGAGCGGGCAACATAAGGATACATAAAGTTTTCGTGATAATGAAACCCAAACATTCGCCCCAGCCCAATGGCCATGTCTGAGTAGCCTGAAAAATCGAAATAAATCTGTAATGAGAAAAGGATGATGCCCAGCCAGGCCTCCCCCAAAGCCAGACCGCCCAAGTCGCTGTCGAGGTACTTGCTGGCCAGTTCGCCCGCTACATTGGCCAGGCAAACTTTCTTGAAAAGCCCAATGCAGAAGCGATGAATACCGGTGTTAATATCCCGCCAGGTAGAACGTCGGTGGTCTATTTCGTGGGCAATATCTGCATAGCGCACAATCGGTCCGGCCACCAACTGATGGTATAGGCTCACAAAAAGTAAGAATTTTAAAAAAGATTTTTGGGCTTTCAGTTCACCGCGATAGACATCTATCGAGTAAGAGATAGTCTGGAAGGTGTAAAAAGAAATGCCCACCGGCAGGCTAAACTTCGGAACGGTCAGTTGCCATCCCAGCAAGGCGTTGAGGTTTTCGTACAAGAAACCACTGTATTTGAAAACACCCAATAAACTGAGGTTGATAAAGACGGAAGACCAGACTCCTAAAACGGCCCAGCGACGACCCCGAAAATAGTCTATCCAGAGGCCATTGGCATAGTCAATCAGGGCTGAAAAGATGAGCAAAACAACCCAGACAGGTTCGCCCCAGGCATAAAAGGACAAGGAGAAAAAAATCAGCAGGAGATTGCGATAGGCAGGGTTTTCTGATAAATAATATAAAATCAGGTTAAGCGGCAGGAAAAAACATAAGAAGGTTAAGCTGGCAAAAACCATCCTGGTTTACACTAATTAAAGTTGGCGACAAGCCGTAAAAAGGCCAAAAAGAATAAATGCCAAAGCCACCAATTGCTGGATTCGCCGGGCCGATACCCCGCGCAAAGCCCGACTTCCCCGCCGAATGGCATATACATAGGCATAAAACCAAAGACAATCGCCCGCCAACACCCCGGCCAACACCCAAAAGAGATGCCAATAGTGCAAAATTACCAGTTGATAATAGGCAAAAAGTCCGGCAATGAAAAACCATAAGACACTCAAAGCCACATTAGAAGCACAAAGCAAAAGTCCGGTTAAAAAAAATTTTCCAGCCTCGGGAACCCGAGAAACAGAAGTTTTCTTTATCCTTTGCTGGTTTTTAAACAGGCTAATCAAGCCGATGCCAGTCATGAGTAAACCTCCGGCGATGTGCCAGCCTTTGTCAATGGCCCAGTGGGATGATACAAAGAAATAAGTACTAAACCCAAGAGCGACATAGCCCAAATCAACCAGCATTACCCCCCACACAAAAGCCATCACCGGAGCCTGGCGGTTTTGCAAAAGGCGATACACAATCCAGAGATTGACTGGGCCAACTGGCGCTGAGGCTACAAAACCTGCCAGCACGGCAGCCAGCAAAATTGTCATTTCCATGCTTTACTGGGCTAAATCTCCCTCGCAAGTTACAACAAAACCCACAAAATCACCGGTGAGCTCGCGGCATTTTTCTACTCGGCGGCGCATTTTCCCTTTCCAAAAGGGCCCATTCTTAAATGTCAGCCGGGTTTTGGCCCAAAAATTATGAAAAAATAACGAAAGGGACTCATGTTAAGGTTCTGGGGCACTATCTCATAGGTAAAACGATAGCGTTGCATCACACGCTCGGCACAGGGATTGCCCAGCATCAGGGAGCCCGCTGCTCGCTTAAAAATAATGATGGGGCGATACCGCTCCACCGTCTTGGCCATGTCTTTGTATTCTCCCCGGATACTGATGGTTACTTCTTTGCCCGTAACCAATGATTTCTCTTTAATGGTTTTGATTTGGGCAAACCCTATACCGAGATTTCCGATAAGCACCATAAGTACTAGTAAGGGGATATATTGGATATTCATCATAGATGCAAGGATTGATACGCGAAGCAAAAAAACTCCTTTCAGACAATTACACTCAAAAATGCTTCCAACCTTGTGCCTGAATGGGAACTTCCTGTCCGCCCCTTGTCTTTAACCAAACGCCCTCTTCCGGGGCTACCATATACCCAATGGTACTGATTTGGGGATGGAGCTTGATTTTTTCATAGTCTTTTTGCGAAATCGTGAAGAGCAGTTCATAATCTTCGCCCCCATTAAGGGCACAGGTGCTGGGGTCAAGCGAAAGCTCAATGGCAGTTTCGTAGGTGCTTTTGTCTATGGGTAGTTTATCTTCAAACACAAAGGCCCCCAGCTTTGATTGTTCGCAAAGATGCAAGATTTCCGAAGCAAGCCCATCGGATATATCAATCATACTGGATGGCACCAGGCCCATTTCTCGAAATTCGTGAATGATGTCGGTGCGGGCTTCGGGCTTAAGCTGGCGTTGCACCAGGTATTCATAGGCTTCCAGGTCGGGTTGCATAGCAGGGTTGGCTAAGAACACCTGCTTTTCGCGTTCCAGCACTTGCAGCCCCAGGTAGGCGGCTCCCAGGTCTCCGGTTACGCAAAGGATGTCTTTAGGCTTGGCTCCGTGTCTGTACGCAATGTGCGAAGTGAGGGCAGTGCCAATGGCACTCAGAGACAAGATAAGCCCGGATTTAGAAGTGGTCGTATCGCCTCCCACCAGGTCCACTTCATAATTTTCGCAGGCCAGGTACACCCCCCGGTAAAGTTCTTCCAGGCTTTCAACCGAGAAACGGTTGCTTGCAGCCAGGCTTAGCATAATTTGGCGCGGAATACCATTCATAGCGGCTATGTCAGAGAGATTGACCACTACCGCTTTGTAGCCCAGGTGTTTGAGCGGCACATAAGACAAATCAAAATGCACTCCCTCCAGTAGCATATCCGTAGAAACTAGCCACTGCTCCTGGGCGGGGGCCGAGAGCACAGCGGCATCATCGCCAATGCCTTTGTGTGTGCCCGGCTGGCGCAAGACTGCCCCCTGGCTAAGACGTTTTATAAGGGCAAATTCGCCCAAACTTTGCAATTCGGTTCGGCTCATGGCAATTCAGGGAAGATATTAGCCTTGGAGATTATTTGGCATAACTCACAGCGCGTTTCTCACGAATGACCGTTATTTTGATTTGCCCCGGATATTGCATATCGCGCTCAATGCGCTGGGAAATATCAAAAGAAATTTGCCCGGCCTGGTCATCCGTAACGGCATCGGCATCCACAATCACCCGCAGTTCGCGCCCGGCCTGAATGGCATAGCATTTATTGACTCCGTCAAAGGAAAGGGCCAATTTCTCCAGGTCTTTCAAGCGTTTGATGTAAGATTCCATTACTTCGCGGCGTGCCCCAGGTCTGGAGCCCGATATGGCATCGCAGGCCTGCACGATGGGCGAAATAAGACTGGTCATTTCTATTTCGTCGTGGTGGGCGCCAATGGCATTGCACACCTCAGGGTTTTCCTTATATTTCTTGGCCAGCTCCATGCCCAGGATGGCGTGGGGAAGCTCACTTTCGGCAGGATACACCTTGCCAATGTCGTGGAGCAAGCCCGCGCGTTTGGCCAGCTTGGGGCTGAGGCCCAGTTCGGCGGCCATGGTAGCGCACATTTTTGCGACTTCGCGCGAGTGTTGCAGCAAGTTTTGGCCATAAGAGGAGCGAAAACGCATCCGACCCACCATTTTGATAAGCTCAGGATGCAGGCCATGGATACCCAAATCAATTACCGTTCGCTCGCCCAGTTCATTGATTTCATCCTCGATGGTTTTGGTGGTTTTGGCCACAATTTCCTCGATTCGGGCGGGGTGAATCCGGCCATCGGCCACCAAACGATGCAAAGAAAGCCGGGCTATTTCGCGCCTAACCGGGTCGAAGCCAGAAATAATAATGGCCTCTGGGGTATCATCCACGATGATTTCTACGCCCGTAGCCGCTTCCAGGGCGCGGATATTGCGGCCTTCACGCCCAATGACCTTACCTTTGATGTCGTCGCTCTCAATGTGAAAAACCGAGACACAGTTCTCGATGGCGTGCTCAGTGGCTGTGCGCTGAATCGTTTCAATCACTACTTTTTTGGCGGCTTTAGTTGCGGAGAGCTTGGCCTCTTCAAGAATATCCTTGATATAAGAAGAGGCTTTGGCCTGGGCCTCTTCCCGTAGTGCATCCATGAGCTGGTTGCGGGCCTCTTCGGCGGTGAGGTTGGCGATTTTTTCCAATTGGCTGACTTGAGACTGGCGCATCTTTTCGGCTTCATCCCTTTTTTTGGCAATGATTTCGCTTTGTTCCAGCAAGCTATCTTTGATGGCCGTCAGTTCAGTTTCTTTTCGTTTGACCTGCTCTAAGGCTTTGCCCATTGCTTGCTCACGTTGTTTGAATTTATTTTCATTGGTGAGCAGTTGATTTTTTTTGCGGTTAATATCTTCTTCAAACTCGGTTTTGAGCTTGAGAATTTTTTCTTTGGCCTCTATCAAGCGGTCGCGTTTAGTGTTTTCGGCTTCCTGCAAAATTTTTTCCGCCTGAAGTTGCGCTTCTTTTAAGATTAACTCGGCTTTTTCCTGGGTTTCGTTTTCCAGTTGTTTTTTCTTGCCAGTATTGAGCAGATAACTCAGGGCAAAACCCGCTCCCAGTGCAACCAAGGCCACTAGCAGGTATATGAGATTTTCCATACTAAGAAATTTTTAAAAATGGGCTTAAATAATAGGTAAAAGTGATTTATCGAATTTTTCTCAAAAGAAAAATATCGACCCTGGCAAGCCCGGTGTGGAGGGGAGATAAGGAAGAAAGCATCCAATCACAATCAATATAAGCAATTCCAATACCCAAAAGATAAGGCTGGAACAGGCTAGGCAAGCTTATGTAGCTTTTCTTTCGCATTTTTCACAAAAAGACCGGGTAAGAAACCCTGGCCAGCAGACAATGCGCCACGGGTAAAGACTTGTCAGCAGAAGAGCTTTTCTCTTTTTAACCCTATCCGGGGCTACCCGCTTTTGTAAATTTTTGCTTTTTGCTTGGGTCTGGCTTCTCCAAAAAGAAGCCTCACTTGCCATCCAAAAAAACAGGCCTAAGTAAATATGACTATATTGACAATTTGTAGATTCCATCTTTGCTTATATCCGGTTCCAATTCCCGAACATTGCTAGAAAACAAACGCCAATAATAGAAAAAAAAACCAACTCTACAAAAAAATAATGTAGAAAGTTTAAAATCCTTCTAAAAAATGTGGGCTTATTCCACCATTAGCTTAAGGCCAAAGCTTTCTTGCGAGGTTTCAAATTGAAGCCAATATAAGCCCCGGCCTAAAAATGAAAGGGATATTTCGGCTTGTCTGGGGGCCTGCAATTGGTCTGCATCAAATACCCATTCGCTTATTTTTTGCCCTTGCAAATTATACAGAATACAAACTACTTCCTGGCTTAAAAAACCAGGGTTTACCTGCCGGAGCCGTATCTGCTCCCGGGCAGGATTGGGAAAAACTTCCAGGGCATCGGCCAGCAAACGAGCCGTAGGGGCGGGGGGAGGGTCGTTTCGGTTAAAATCGCGCCCCGATAAGCGGGTGGCTCCCGTATTGAGTGGGTCGAGCCAGGTTTTGAGGGCATTGCCAGTGCTTCCGCCACCTTCCCAGGAAATGGCTATCCGCCCATACCAGTCGGCCCCGTTCAGATTGCTGCAAGAGGCCAACCCTCCGTGCAGTTGCCCCACAATGTCTCCGGTAGGGGTGAAGAGCGGAGACCCCGATGAGGCAGGTTCAGTGGTCGTGTTTTCATCCCAAACTACCCGGTAATGGCTTGTGCCGGAGCCATTTCCCTGGGTATAGGCGGTGCGTTGGGGCACCTGTCGGTCCACCGAAATCTTTTTAATATCTCCCTCGGGATGGTGGATGCAAAATGTTTGCGCGGGGAGGTTGTCACTTCGGTCCCATCCATTAAAATAAGGCTCAAAATCAGCCGGCACGGCTTCACTCAGTTCCATGAGGGCAAAATCGGAAAAGCTATACCGGGCTAGCAGGGTGGCCCCTACAATGGATTGTTCCTGGCTGGGTTCGGAGTCTGGATTGGCACAGGTGGCCGCTTCGTAGTTGAAGATAAATCCCCAAATATCCGTAAAACTACTCGAGAAACCCTCCAGGCAGTGGTTGGCCGAAAGCAATAGTGGGCGCTGGTCCTGGGCCGTGTTGTTGATGAGCGACCCGGTACACCAATCCGCTCCATTGGCCGTTGTGAGAATGATT
The DNA here is from genome assembly GCA_012031215.1 of Microscillaceae bacterium. GTDB lineage: Bacteria > Bacteroidota > Bacteroidia > Cytophagales > Microscillaceae > JAAUUB01. The sequence continues at coordinate 20,212 of JAAUUB010000074.1, forward strand.
TTTAGCACCCCGCGCTTTTCGTCCTGCCAGTCGTTGCCCAAAGGACAATTAATATTGACATTGCAGGCCCCGGAATCGCCAAAGCGGGCCAAATCGGGATTTTTTTCTTCAGAGGGGGGTGTTTTGTATCCATAATCCAGGCGAAAAAGCGAAAGATGGCCTTGGCCCGCTACAGAGGCAGGTTCGTAATACTCTAAAATTAATTCATCCCCCGGCAGGGGATTAATGGCAAAACGCCCGGTGTAAAGATGGTTTTTTTGCGTAAAGGCACCTCTATGTACTGATTTATCCGGGGTATAGGCAAAAATTTGGCCCCCGTGGGCAAATCAAAACTGTCAAAAAGCGGACGAAGCGACTGGGCCTTTTGGGCAATCAGATGCAATTGCCAAAGCCGGTCTCCATTGGGCAGACTCAGCCAATTTCCGGCATTGTGCAGATTTAGCTGGATGGGAATGGCTTCGGCAAAACGATTCTGTCGGCCTTCTGCGGCATCCCTTTGCAGGAGCACACTAATGTCGGGCGGAGATAAAAAGACCCGGGTAGCTTCCAAAGCGGCCTTTTGGGCCTGCCTAAGCTCGGTTGGCAAGGTCCAGCTAAAGGGCTGTCCGCCTTCGGAAATCTGTGCCCTTAATCCGCAAGGGAAAAGGACGAAAACACATAAGGCTAAATTACTGATTTTCAATAACTTATGTTTCATAATCAGTCCATTCAATGACGCGTAATTTTAGGTTGATTTCCCAGAATTAGCTCGATTTGGTTCATGATTTCTTGACTGAGCTGGTCTTGCAGGGCAATAGCCCCCAGATTTTCTTCTAACTGATACAACTTAGAAGCACCTAAAATTACGGTGCTCACATTTGGGTTTTTTAGACACCAGGCAATGGCCAGGCAGGGGAGGGGCGTACCCAGTTCTTGGGCCAGGAGCGCCAATTGTTTTACTTTATCAAGCAATGGTTTGGCCTGCTCGCCCGCAATCATATCCTGGAGCCAATTCGCGTCGCGGTGGTGGTCCACCCGTGAGCCTTCGGGAATGCCCTCATTATATTTGCCCGTAAGCAGACCCGAATATAAAGGGGACCAAATGGTTGTGCCTAAGCCGATTTCGGGGTATAGCTTATGATATTCCTTTTCAAAACGATTACGATGAAACATGTTGTACTGGGGTTGTTCCATTGTAGGGGGCACAAGGTGGTATTGGCGGGCAAGGGCGTACGCTTCCATGATTTCCTGGGCCGTCCATTCCGAAGTACCCCAATACAAGATTTTGCCCTGCTGGATAAGGTCGCTCATCGCTCTTACGGTTTCCTCGATTGGCGTATTAAGGTCGGCCCGGTGGCAAAAAAACAAGTCCAGGTATTCAACCCGAAGCCTGCGAAGTGCCGCATGGCAGGCTTCTATCACGTGCTTGCGATTCAGACCCTTTTGGTTGGGCTTTTTCGCCGCCCCAAAAACACCTTTGACGATACCACAAAAGTATCGCGGGGCCACTGGGCTTTGGCCAATTATTTCACCCATC
>JAAUUB010000075.1 GCA_012031215.1 Microscillaceae bacterium
ATGGAGTTTTTGGCTATGGTGCCATGGCGTTGGGATTGGTCTTTTCGTTAGTGCCCGGGGCTACGCCAAAATAGCCATATTCAGGATTGATGGCATAGAGCTTTCCGTCGGTATCGGGTTTATCCAGGCGATGTCATCGCCTACGGTCGTGATTTTCCAGTCACTCAGTTCAGCAGGAGGAATGAGCATGGCAAAATTGGTTTTGCCACAAGCACTCGGAAAAGCAGCCGCAACATAAGTTTTTTCGCCTTGGGGGTCTTCTATGCCCATAATGAGCATGTGCTCGGCCAGCCAGCCTTCTTCGCGGGCCATAGCCGAGGCGATTCGGAGGGCAAAACATTTTTTACCCAGAAGGGCATTGCCCCCGTAGCCTGAACCATAGGAAATAATGGAGCGGTCTTCGGGAAAATGCACAATGTATTTGACGGTGGGGTTGCAGGGCCACTTGTCATCTTTTTGGCCCGGGGCCAGCGGGGCTCCTACGGTATGGATACATTTGACATACTCGCCATCTTCACCCAGTTGGGCCACCACTTTTTTGCCTACGCGGGTCATAATGTGCATATTCACTACCACATACTCCGAATCGGTAATCTCTATGCCAATCTTGGAAATAGGCGACCCAATGGGGCCCATGCAATAAGGAATGACATACATCGTGCGCCCCTGCATACAGCCCTTCATAATGTCTGTAAGGGTTTCTTTCATTTCGCGAGGGTCCACCCAGTTGTTGGTAGGGCCGGCATCTTCCTTCAGGCGGCTGCAGATATAGGTGCGGTCTTCTACCCGGGCTACGTCGCTGGGGTCAGAAAAACAGGCAAAGCTATTGGGGCGTTTTTCCGGGTTGAGGCGGACAAAAGTGCCTTTTTCTACCAGTAGTTTGCACAGGCGGTCATATTCTTCGGCAGAACCATCGCACCAAACCACCTGGTCGGGTGTGCAAAGTGCGGCTACTTCATTGACCCAGTTTTGCAATTCGGTGTGATTTAGCGGGAAATTTTCCATAATTTGTAAGTTTTAGTGTTTAAAAAAATCGCTTTAATTCGGTATAAAAGGATTTTGGCATAAAGCTATTGTTTTTTCCTGAGCTTCTCCAAAAAATCAGCCTGAAAATCATTAATCCGCTGATAATCAGGATTTTTTGATTTTCATTTGTAAAGTCAAATATAAAACAAAATTTCTAATTCTGGCCCTTTCAAGCCCAGAATTGCCCTGTTTTCCGAAATATATTCCTCGGCAATATTTTTTTAGCCTGTTATCCAAGCCAGGTTCTGCACTCAGGAAAAATGTGCTGGTTTTGCGCCGCCCGCGAGTGATAAATTCGCTTCCCTGTGCACAAAGCATTTGCCCAAAGCCTATCTTTGAAGGCGGAATATAGGCTTACAGAAAAAAATTAAAAAAACAGGCCCTTTTCCCTCTTAATTGCGGAACATCGTGAAAAAACTCTCCGAAATTTTTGCCCACCTGCACCGTCTCCTCGAGCTGGAAAAGGAAGAGGGGCTGCAGCAATACCAGAAGCAGATGATTCTGACTCCTTTGCGCGAAAGACGCGAAAAAGGGATGACCTGGTATCCAATTCAAATCAATGCCCGCGAAATTGGAGCCGGGGAAAGTTTTTATCTTTCTCTGGAAAGGCTCTCGCACCGGGGCCAAAACCACAGCTTTCAGGTGGGCGATTCGGTGGCATTGTTTCATCAATCGGCCCGGCACGAAAAGGTTTCTTCGGTTTCGGGCGTAATTGCCGCCGTCTGGAAAGACAATATGCGCCTGGCTTTGCCCGTAGATGAATTGCCCGACTGGATAGACCACGATAACCTGGGCGTGGATTTGCTCTTCGACACCGTGAGCTTCAAAGAAATGGAAGAAGCCCTGGGGAAGGTGGCCAAGGCCGAAAACGACCGCCTGGCCGAGCTACGCCAGATTTTATATGGCCTACAAGCGCCCCATTCCGACCCAAAGGGACTGGCTAAATTTAGCTTGCCGCTCTTCCACCTTAACCCTTCTCAAAACGAGGCTTTGGGCAATATCCTCTCTGCCCAAGATGTGGCCATTGTGCATGGCCCTCCCGGCACGGGCAAAACCACCACCCTGGTAGAGGCCATTAAGCTTACCCTCCAGACCGAAAACCAGGTCTTGGTAACTGCTCCCAGCAATACAGCCGTCGACCTGCTGGCCTTTCGGCTTCTGGCCAAAGGGCTGCGGGTTTTGCGCATTGGCAATCCGGCCCGCTTTGAAGAAGAACTTGGGCCTTACAGCCTGGAAGGGCAGATAGCCCAGCACAGCGATTACCGATTTTTGAAAAAGCTCCGCCGTGATTCGGAAGAAATGCGCCGGATGGCCCAGAAATATAAGCGTAGCTTTGGGCCTTCGGAAAGAGAACAACGCCGTTTGCTTTATGCCGAAGCCTACCGAATGCGCGACGAAGCAATGGCTCTCGAAAAATACATTGTAGATGACCTCTTGCGCCAGGCCCAGGTCATTGCCGCCACGCTGGTAGGCTCGGTGAACAAATACATTCGCTACCGCCGCTTCTCAACGGTCTTTATTGATGAAGCAGCCCAAGCCCTGGAGCCCGCCGCCTGGATTCCAATCCTCAAGGCAGAAAGGGTGATTTTGGCCGGCGACCATTGCCAGCTTCCTCCCACGGTCAAATCTTACGCGGCTGCCCAGGCCGGCCTTTCCGAAACCTTATTTGAGAAAATCATCCAAAGCCAGCCTCAAACGGCTACCCTGCTCCGCACCCAATACCGGATGAACCACGAGATTATGACTTTTTCAAACGAGCAGTTTTATGAAGGACGGCTCGAGGCCGATGCCTCCGTGGCCGGGCAAAGGCTTGGAGAAGGAAGTGATGACCCGCTGCTCACCCGGCCAGTAGAGTTTATTGATACGGCCGGTTGTAGTTTTGAAGAAATGAGCCACCGCGAAACCCAGAGTCGCTACAATCCGAAAGAGGCCGAACTGCTGCTGCGCCATCTCCGGCAAATGGGCCTGCACCTGGCTTTCCAGCTTGCCCCGGAAGCCCGGGCCGAGGTATCTTTAGGCATTATTTCGCCTTATCAGGCCCAGGTGGAATTTATCCGGACGCTATTGGCCGAACAACCTGACTTAAAAGAGTTGTTTGGCTCCATTACCGTGCATACCGTAGATGGCTTTCAGGGCCAGGAGCGCGATGTAATGTATATTTCCCTGGTGCGCAGCAATGCCAAAGGGCAGATTGGTTTTTTGGGCGATACCCGCCGGATGAATGTGGCCCTGACCCGGGCCCGCAAAAAGCTGGTGGTCATTGGCGATAGCGCCACCCTGGCCCACCATCGGTTTTATGAAGATTTTTTGGCTTATACCGAAAGGATACAGGCCTATCAAAGTGCCTGGGAGTGGATGACTGGCGAATAAGTTCCGCAACTAGCAAAGCCCGGGCAAGCGGAAGTAAAATGTCTGACATTTGGGCAAAAACCCACGGCATTAGCCCCTTGTTAAAGGTATTTGCTATCCTTTTTGGGCCTAAATTTACCAAAAAATTACGGGCTTTTTTGGCAAAACAGCCGCCTCAGTTTAGTGGCTGCTGTGCCTTATTTCATTGAGACATACAATCCAATCGGCCTATGACCAGGGAGAAGGATAAGACCTCTTTATTAATGATTTTTGTGAAAAACCCGGTGCTGGGCCAGGTCAAAACCCGCCTGGCCAAAGGCATTGGCGAGGCCAAAGCCCTTTGGGTGTATGAAGCCCTGCTCCGACATACACGCCAGCTCACCGAAAATTTGTCTGTGGACAAAGCCGTATTCTACGCTGATTTTGTGCCCGAAACCGATTTATGGGATGGCTATCCCAAATACCTTCAAAGCAAAGGGGATTTGGGCAAGCGCATGCAGGCTGCCTTTGCCCAGTCTTTTGGGCTGGGCTACCAAAAATTGTCATCATTGGCAGCGACTGTTATGAACTGGCAAGCAGCCATCTAGAGGCCGCTTTTTCGGCCCTGGACCAGTGCCCGGTGGTCATTGGCCCGGCCCACGACGGGGGCTATTATTTACTGGGGCTGACCGAGGCCCGGCCTTTTCTTTTTGAAAACAAACCCTGGAGCACCAACCAGGTTTTGCCCCTTACCCTTGCCGACTTACAAGTGCATCAACTAGTTTGGGCCGAGCTTCCGACCCTGCGCGACATAGACGAGGCCAAGGATTTGCCGCCGAATTGGCCATGAGCAAGCAACCCTAAATCACCTACAATATGAAAACTCGCCTAATCTTCACAATTGTCTGCGGGCTGACCTGCTCAGGACTCGTGGCTCAGCCCATGCCTGGAAGCACTGAATGGCAGGCCGCCAATAAGTCCATTGCCCGTTGCGAATTGCCTCATCGCCAGTCGCCCATCAATCTAAGAAAAGGAAGCCGGGAAGCGCACCAGTTTAAGTGGCTATATCAACCTTCGCATGAGGTGGTGATCAACCTGGGCCATACCGTAGAACTGAAGTATGACGAAGGCAGCCGGGTAATTTTTGATGGGGAAAACTACCAACTGGTGCAGATGCATTTTCATACCCCTTCCGAGCATTGGGTCCGAAAACAACGCTTCCCCATGGAGGCTCATCTGGTACACCAGGCCAAAAACGGGCACTACCTCGTGTTGGCCCTGCTGTTTATACCTGGTAACAGTCATCCTTTTTTGGAAACATTCATTGACGATATCCCAAAAAACGCCGAAGCCATTTATGAAAAAGACAAGAATATTGACATTCGCCAGTTATTGCCCGCCAGTCCGGCTTTTTATACTTATTCTGGCTCATTGACCACGCCCCCCTACACCGAAGGAGTGCGTTGGGTAGTTTTTCAGGTGCCAGTCGCCGCCAGCAATGCCCAAATTGAAGCTATCCAAAGCATTGAAGGTTTTAATGCCCGCCCCTTGCAAAAAATCTTCCATCGGCGGGTGGCCCATTTTCGCCAGGAAGAGTAAGCCCCGCTCCAGGCAAGTATCCAAATTTTTAATTTATGAGCCTGATTATCGGCTACTTGCTAAATTTTTGAAAATTTTTTGGCTAAATATTTGGATATGTGCGGAAAAGGCTTGTATATTTGTTTAATAATTAAGCAAAAGCTGTATTATTAAACAAAGTAATCCCAATACTCAAAAAATACGCATTATGGCTTCTGTAAACTCCCTTAGCCCCTGGCAATTGTTTGGCAAACTGGCCGATGTTTTCCAAAAAAGCCCTTTGGCCGCCACTGATTCGGCAAACACCGGGCAAAAAGTAGTGGCCCTACCCCGTCCGGCTTCGCGGCTCAACATCAGCCTGCAAGATTTGAAAATCATTTCTACGGCACTGCTGCACTACCGGCGTAGCCTGGCCCGTATGGGCGAACAAGACCGGGCACAGGGGGTAGCCGAGATAGACCGCCGTTTTTACGAAATCATCAATCAACTGGAAGCGCAAGTGCAGGCACAAGCACCCCTGGCGGCTTAACCCGGGAGATTGGTCTCAAAATTTTTTCTTTCGTTTTTTTATGAATCCCGTTGAAAAGCCTGTTTCCCGCTGGGGGGCAGGTTTTTTTTTGCTTTTTTTCATCCCTACGTGGAATTGCTTTTTAAACAAATGAAAAATCTTGAGCGCGAAGCAACAGCTCCGTGATAAACCCACACTTATAATCCTTTTGGGACATCGCCACGTTAGACAAATGAGATGCACAAGCCTCATAAACCTGGGCAACCATTCATCTTAAAAAAGCCAAATCGTGATGAAAATACTTTTTTTTCTACAGGCATTTTCCTTTCCCATTTCTTTTGCTGTATTTGCACAAACGATGGAAGAAACGCTGGCCCTTATCAGCACACAGCAAGATGTAGAAGCGCATTTGGATAAAAAAGTGCAGCTAGTAGGCGTATATGAACAAATGAATGTGGCCAAGCGTCCTCAAAAAACCATTTACGCGGGCCGGGCCTTGATTCGCTTGGCCGATGCCAGCGTGATTGCCATTGAGCGGGAGGAGAAGGGCTATCGCTCGGAAGATGAAATAAGAAGATTTGAGCAAAAAAAAAGTGCGCCTCGTTGGTACATTGCGGCCGCGCACAGCCCTCTGGGGCAATAATGAGGCTGCTTCTATAATGGCTTTTGTGATACAAGACATTGTAAGCATCGAGATGATACCCGAAGAAGGAGAAGCAGCGTGGGTGTATTTTTATTCGGATGGCAGTGCCAATCTATATAAAATAAAGCCTGATGCCATCGCCTATGTTCCGGTAAGGCCTGACCAAAGCTCTTCCCTCGCTTATAGCGGCGGCACACCCAAAGAAATCAACCTTGATACTCTCCTCTATGAAAAGATTAGGGATTTGATGGAAGCCGCCCTGGCAAATGAAGCCGAACACCAAGACAGAAGAGAAAAATGACGGCCAGAATTTCCAAAAATCTGGGCAAAATCCAGAAAGACGTAATCCTGAGGCCCGCTAGTCAATCAAAAGAAAACATTGAATCTTTCCTTAGAGCGGTATTGAATCAATAAAAATGCGGTAGTTTTTGTTTATTTACGGCAGCCCTGAACGAATGGATACCAGTTCTGTTGGCAGCCTGAGCATTCTTGCCCGAGAAAAATTAAGTTTAAAAGCGATGCTTTTGAAGCCCTTACCCATCTCTTGAAGCAACTATACCTCTCCCTCATGGCACACATTTCTCACCAAAAAGACGCACTTTCGGGAAAGGGGGCAATCCAGTCGGAGGCTTTAAAAGCCGACCATTCGGCCCGAGCCAGGTCATAATCCGGCTTGATAAGGGGATAATTAGGGGAGCCATTGAGCGAACAAACCGATACGGCGTATATCTCAATATTTTCCCAGCCTTCGCGGGCCAATATGGCCTTGAGGCGTTGCACAAACTGCCACACAAAATCAGGATGGGTAGCAATCCGGCGGGCTTGCAAGGGCGAAACATAAGAATGGGGGTGAATGAGGCGCGTTTCTTTCGTAGTGCGGTTTAGCACCCTGAAGTGAATCTGCCCGGTCTTGCTGCGAAGCATCATTTTCCAGGAAAGACGGTGGCCTTCTTCAGTCCAGTGCACATTGCCAGGGTAGAGATGGTAGCGCAAAGGCAATAAAAACTGGATGACCAGGTAAATCAGTCCGGCATATAAGCCAAGCCTTTGGTAAGGGCTAGGCTCAATGGTCAGGGTTTCGGCTTTTTCCAGCGGGGGTTTGTGCTTGAAAAAACCCGGCGCACGTCATCGGGAGGGAAAATGAAGAGCGCAAAGCTCAGGGCAAGATAGGGAAAGATGCCGATTTGAAAGATGACCGAGTTGGAAAGATGAAACACCAGCGAAAGCAGCAGGGCCAGGAGGCGGGTTTTGCGCCATAAAAGGGCCGGAATGACCAGCAAATCGTAAAAAATACCAGTATAAGCCACCAGATAATGCACCCACTCCTGCTGAAGCACTTCCCCAATGAGCCAATAATTTTGCTTGGCCCCAAACCATATCTTGATAGGCTTGGCCAAAAGCCAATCGAGATAAATCTTGGAAGTAGCCGCATAAGTATAAACAATCCAGATATGCACTACCAAAAAAACATAGATGCCCCGCGCACAGCTGAGGCTTTTACGGGCTGGCTGACGCCAAACATCGAGGCTGGCGTAGCGGTGAGCCGGCAAAAAAATCATAATGCCCAACAAGAGCATCAGCAGGTAGTAATGATTATTATAATGCGATTTTTGCATTAGATAGACCCCGGACCACATCAAAAAATATATACTTACAGTCAGTCGGTAATACCCCCCCAGCATCACCAAGAGGCCAAACAGGCCCATAAGCCCGAAGTAGTAATACATTCCGGCCCCAGGCAAGGGTTGCAAAAACTCAAAGCCAATGAAATTAAAAGTAAAATCGGGTAGGATAAAAGTTTCGTGTACCCAGCCCGTAAAAATCGCCCCCCAGGCTTCAGCCATTATCAAAAAGCCAAATATCATCCTAAACAGCACCAAAGGGCTGTTGTCCACTGGCTCGAAAAGGTATTGACGATTGAGAAAAAGGCGTGGATTCATTATTCTGCGTATGAAATAGAAGGTGGAAAAAATGTAATTTGAGCTAGTTTTCGGCTTCAAAGCTAAGGTTTTTTTGCGCGAAGGAGAAGATAAATAACCTCCTACTTTATCAGAAGCCCGGAATAATGAGCCGATGGCCAGTTTTTTAGCCAAATGGCGCACTAAATCCAGAAATTTCTTTTTTGAGAACCTAATTTATTTTATATTTTTGGTCTTTGCATATTGGTCGTTCTGATTTTTTCCTGATGAAAGTAAAACTGGTTAACCAAAGTCCGTATCCCGCCCCTGCTTACACCACCCCTGGCTCGGCGGGTATGGATATCCGCGCCAATATTGAGGCCCCAATGATGTTGCGCTCTCAGGAACGAATACGCATTCCTACGGGGCTTTTTATCCAGTTGCCACCAGGCTATGAGGCCCAGGTGCGCCCGCGCAGTGGGCTTGCCCTCACATTTGGGGTAACGGTGCTCAATGCCCCCGGCACGATTGATTCAGACTATACAGGAGAAATACAGGTCTTGCTTATCAATCATTCACCCGAAGACTACACCATTCAGCCGGGCGAGCGCATTGCGCAATTGGTCGTTGGGCCTTACATTGCCGTAGAATGGGAAGAAACAGCACAACTGGAAGAAACGGAAAGAGGGGTAAATGGCTTTGGCAGCAGTGGCACCTTGTAATGCCTTTACTGGTGTAAGAACACGCTTTCATTTAAAAAGACCTTGTTTTTCAAGCACATACTTTATAAACTTAAAATCCAATGAGAATTATTATCCCTATGGCCGGACGGGGAACCCGGCTTCGCCCTCACACCTTGACCGTGCCCAAGCCTTTGTTGCCCATTGCGGGCAAACCCATCGTACACCGGTTGGTGGAGGACATTGTCAAAGTGGTGAATGAGCCTGTTGAAGAGATTGCTTTTATCATTGGGTCTGACTTTGGCGACAAGGTAGAAGCACAACTCTGCCAAATCGCAGCGCAGGTGGGGGCAAAGGCCAGCATTGTGTATCAGGAAGAAAAACTAGGCACGGCCCACGCCATTCTTTGTGCCCAGGCTTCGCTAGAGGGGCGGGTCATCGTGGCATTTGCCGATACGCTTTTCAAGGCGGATTTTACCCTGGATGGCGATGCTGACGGGGTCATCTGGGTACAAGAAGTAGAAAATCCCGCCGCCTATGGGGTGGTCAAGTATGATACCCAGCATATCATCACTGATTTTGTGGAAAACCCGCCGAGTTTGTTTCCAATTTGGCCATCATCGGCATTTACTACTTCAAGGATGGGGCCTATCTGCGTCAGGAACTGCAATATCTGATTGACCATGACCTCAAAGACCGGGGGGAATATCAAATTACGAATGCCCTGGAAATATGAAAAACAAAGGCACTAAGTTTCGCACAGGGCAGGTAGAAGAATGGCTCGACTGTGGCAACAAAGACGTTACCGTCCAAACCCACCAGCGCTATCTGGATTTTATCCAAGACCAAGACCTCATCAGTCCTTCGGCCCAAACCGAAAATACGGTGCTGATTCCACCCGTATATTTGGGCGACCAGGTGCAACTTCGCAATGCCGTGGTAGGACCCTACGTTTCCATTGGAAATGGTTGTGTGATTGAAGATTCGGTAATTAAAAACTCTATCATTCAGGAAAATACCGAAATCAAAAACGCTATCTTTGCCAATTCTATGGTCGGAAACTACGTACGTTTTGAGGGAAGTGTAAAAGATTTGAGCATTGGCGATTATAACCAATGGCATGATTAAAGCTTAAAGGTTCATGAGTAAATTAAAGCCTCTTGTGAGTGTATTGACTTGTACCTGGGCCTTGAGCCTGGGTTTTTCCCTTCCCCAGCCGGGCTGGGCACAAAAGAAAAAAAACGACCGCACCCGCCCCGACGCGGCCGAAGTCTATGCCGACGCTCCGGTTCATTCTCAGGCCGAAGCTGAATATGCTTTTATTGAAGGAATGAAGTTTTTTGCCCTGGAAAAGTATGATGATGCCCTCAAAAACTTTGTGAAAGCCCTGCCCCTGGCCGAATTCCCGGCCACCATTTTGTTTAAAATCTCCGAAACCTACGCCCGCCTGGGTAATCTGAGCCAGGCCGAATATTATGCCAATGAGGCAATTGAGGAAGATGCCCAGAATACTCATTTTTATGTCTTACTGGCCACCATTTATCGCCAGCAGGCCCGCCTTGAAGCGGCCGCAGATACTTACCGCAAATTGCTCGACCTGGCCGATGCCGACCCTTACTACCACTACGACCTGGCCCAGCTTTATGAGGAACAAGGACGCTATGAACAAGCCCTGCTGGTTTATCAGCAACTGGAAGCCAAGATTGGGATTCACGAAACCCTTACCCAGCAAAAACAAAGAATTTATCTCAATCTCAACCAAACCCGGGAGGCCATTGCCGAAGGAGAAAAACTCCGGGCGGCTTTTCCTTTTGAGACCCGCTTTCTGGTCTCCCTCTCCGAGTTGCTCATTGCCAATCAAGAAATAGAGCGGGCCTTATCCCTGCTCGAGGAAGCCCTCTTGCAAAAAAATCCGGAGCCGCGTCTGTTCTTGGTCTTGGCCAAGATTTATCAAATCAAACGTGAACCCGAAAAAGCCCTTCCGTACATGAAGCTGGCTTTTGCCCATCCTGAGTTAGAGGCCGAAGAAAAGGTAAAGATTATCCTTCAGCTTTTTAAGGAAAGTGAAAATGGGGGTGGCATGCCAGGATTTGCCGAAGCCGCCCGCCTGATTGTGGAAGCACATCCCTCCTATGCCCCCGCCCACACCCTCTATGCCGATATTTTGCTCCAGCAAAACAATAAAAAGCAAGCCAAATACCATTATCTGGAAGCCACTCGCTACGACACCAATCTACACCCCAAAGTATGGCACCAAATCCTGGCCCTCGATGCCGAAGAAAACCAAATGGATACCCTACTCCGGCACGCCGAGGCCGCCCTTGAGCTGTATCCCAACCAACCGCTTTTCTGGCTTTACTCGGGCCTGGCTCATTTGGGTAAAAAAAACTACGCCCAAGCTGTAGAAGCTTTTGAAGAAGGGCGCCGAATGGCCATTGACCAGCTCGAAATGCAAACTGATTTTACTGTCTATCTCGCCGATGCCTATCATGGCCTGGGACAATATGCCGAATCGGATGCCGCCTACGAAAAAGCCCTGCGCCAAAGCCCGGACCACCCCCGCGCCCTCAACAACTATAGCTACTTTTTGGCCCTGCGCCGCCAGAAACTAGAACAAGCCCAGGCGATGGCCGAAAAACTGGTGGGCCTCCATCCCCAAAACCCTTCATATCTGGACACCTTTGCCTGGGTTTTGTACCAAAGTAAGGATTACAAAAAAGCCCGAAAATACCTGGAAATGGCCCTCGACATCCGCCGCGATGGCATTATTTTGGAACACTATGGCGATGTGCTCTATCAACTGGGCGAAAAAGAAGAAGCCCTCCGCCAATGGCAAAAGGCTAAAGCCGAGGGTGGAACAAGCGACAAAATTGACCGCAAAATCAATGAAAAAAAACTTTTTGAATAATGCCCGCCTTCACGCTTGGGGAATGATGCTTATGGTAGGTATCGCCCTGGGAGCCTGCCAAAAAGCTGCTTTATCCAGCCAAAGTGCGGATTATCAATATCTGGATACCCGTATCAAACTTATATACCAAGGAACTGTACAGACAAGCCAAGCAAAGGTGCGACTGCGCCTGCGCCGCGATTCCCTTCTATGGGCTTCTATCACCGGGGCGGTGGGGGTAGAGGGCTTTCGGGCTTTGGTCAAGGTAGACTCGGTTTTTGTCATTGACCGCCTTAACAAAGACTATAAGCAAGCCTCCCTCGATACCCTCAGCCAATTGCTCAAAACCACGATTGATTTCTCAGTCTTGCAAGCCCTCTTACTGGGTGATTTGCCTCAAACCACTTATGCCGCCGCCGGAAAGCCCGCTCCCTCCGGCGATAACCTGATACAATGGGAACTCAACGGAGTTACCATTCGCAATTTTCTCCATCCCCGACACGGCAAGCTCGAGAAACTTGAAATTGACAACCCCTCCCGCTCCCAAAAGATGACGGTGCAATACCAGCAATACCAGCGAAAAAATGGCCATTGGTTTCCGGGAAAGGTGCTGATTTCGGCCCAATACCTCCATAGTGAAACCGGAGAAGCGGAACAAATGGAAATTACGCTGGTATATGCCAAAACAGAGGTCAGCAATACCCCTTTGCAGTTTCCTTTTACGGTTCCGTCAAAATACCGAGAATAGATGCCTTTTCAGCAGCGCTTTCCCTATCTAGTTGTTGGGCTGTTTGTGCTCAGCCTGGCTATGGCGTATTGGCTCGCGGCGCAGCAAAGGCCACAAAAATTGATTAAAGACCGCCAAAGCCAACGCCAGCAGATAGAACAAAAAAAAACGCATGCTGGCTCAAATCCAAACCCAAAGCCGGGTAGGCCTGGGCGAGCTGAGCCTGGTGCAGGCCCAATTGCAGGTGCAGGGCCAATTGATTCGCGTCCTCGAGAAAGAACTCGACACCCTGAATCGCTATTTGCGCAAGCTTCAAATCGTGGTCAGTCAACTCACCCGCTACCAAGACCAGCTCAAAGGAGAATATGCTCGCATGATTTACCAGTCGGCCAAGCCGAGCCGCCAGCCCAATCTTTTGCTTTTTGTTTTTTCAGCCCCTGATTTTCACCAGCTTTACCGTCGCTGGCAATACCTTCGCCAATATGCCCAAGCCCGGCGCGAGCAGGTGGTGCACCTGCAGCAGGTGAAGCAGCTTCTCGAAGAAAAAGAAAGACAGCTCAAAGATTACAAAGATCATAAAGACCGCCTCCACCAGGCTAAAAAAACTGAACTGAGCACCTTAGAAACCCTCAGCCAGGAAAAGAAGCGGCTCCTTCAACAACTGGCCCAGCAGGAAAAACAACTTCGCCAGGAACTGCTGAATAATCAGCGGAAACTCGCGCAATTAGACAAGCTCATTACCGACCAAGTGCAGTCCGCCTCCCGGCCCAGCCGTCCTGTCCGCCCCCGGCCGGTGGAAAATACCCCCTCTCTTCAACCCAAAACCACCCAACCTTTTGCCCGCCAGAAAGGGAAACTAGCCTTCCCGGTTCAGCAGGGCTTTATTGCTGTGCGTTTTGGTCGGCAAAAACATCCTGTCCTGGATAAAGTCTATATCGACAATGCCGGGATAGACATACAGGCCTCTTCCGGCCAGGAAGTCCAGGCTGCTTATGCTGGTGAGGTTTCTACCATTGCTACCATACCCGGGATGGGCGGGCAGGTATTGATGCTTCAACACGGTGAGTATTTTACAGTGTATGCCCGCATCAAAAACATCCGGGTCAAGATTGGAGATTGGATCGAGACTGGCACCCCACTGGCCGAGGTATATACCGATGCCAGTGGCCTGAGCCGCCTCCAGTTTCAGGTCTGGAAAGGAAGCCAAAAACTCAACCCAGAAGAATGGCTGCGCAGACGCTAAGCGGGTCCGTTTTGACCTGGCCATCCCAATTTTTGTATTGCCCAACTTCTAATGAATTGCTATAATGCTAAATCTTACGGAACAAATGGCGGCCCTGGGGCTAGATATTCTTCGTGCTCCCTCCCCGATTGAATGGATTGAAACGGTTTTGAATGATTTTCCGGCTTTTATGCAAGACCACGCCGACTGTGAGCGCAAGGCTTCGGCTATGGCCCTGAGCTTTATTGCCAAATATCCCGACCGCCTGGAAATTATCCCCGAATTAATGGATACGGCCGTTGAGGAATTGCAACACTTTCGACAGGTATATCGCCTGATGGAAAAACGTGGTATTCCCCTGGCCAAAGAAATCACCAAAGACACTTATGTAGGCGATTTGCTTGGCTTGTGCCGGAGCAAGCCTCAGGAACGCTTTTTAGACCGCCTTGTCATTGCTTCGGTGGTAGAGTGGCGGGGTTGCGAGCGATTTAAGAAAGTGGCTGAGGCATTGCAAGAGCCCGAACTCCAAAACTTCTACGCCTTGCTCTGGCAGTCTGAAGCCCGCCACGGGGAGTCATTTACCGAAATGGCCAAGTTTTATTTCCCCCGGGAGGAAATCAATTGCCGTTTAGATTTTTTCCTTACCGAAGAAGCATTGCTTATCAAGCGCTTGCCCTTGAGGCCCGCCCTGCATTGATATTTATGGCCATCAGTGCGAAATAAACCCAAATAAATGCCCGGCTACTTTGCGCATCTGAATCTCTTCGGAACCTTCGGTAATGCGATAGCGGCGATGATGCCGATAATGATGCTCAAATTGCTTATGGCGGGAATAGCCCAATCCACCGTGCACTTGTATGGCCCGGTCGGCGGCTTCACAGGCCAGGCGGTTCGCCCTATAATTACACATCGCAATTTTATCCGAAAGCCGCCGGGCTATCTCAGGCTTACTCATTGTATCCATCCGCGCGGCGGTTTGCAATATCAGACTTTTGAGCATTTCGTACTCGGTATGTAATTCCACCAATGGAAACTGAATGGCCTGATTGGCCGACAGCGGCTTGCCAAAGACCTTTCGCTCATTAGCATAACGCACACTTTCAGAAATGCAGTAGCGCGCCGTACCAATACTGGATGCCGCTTGTCGAATTCGATTTTCGTGTACAAAATGCTGGGCTACGGCCAGCCCCTGCCCTTCTTGTCCTAGTATAGCCTCCTCAGGCAGCCAGACCTCGCGCAGGTAAATTCGGGGATGGTCCGTCGGCATATTAAAAGTCCAGAGGTATTCCCCAATTTCGTAGCCGGACGTTTGGCGGGGCATCACAAAGCAGGTAATGCCTTCGGGGCTTCCGTCGTTACCACTGGTACGGGCAAAAACAAAAACATGCGTAGCGATATGTGCCCCGGTGGTCCACATTTTTTCCCCATTGATGCGCCAGCCTTTCATTCCGTGATATGTTTCGGGCAGGGCGCGGGTTTCCATCCAGGTGGCATCTGAGCCATGGGCGGGCTCGGTAAGTCCAAAGGCAATGAATATTTCATCGCGCAACATTCCGGGAATAAAATGAGATTGTTGGTCAACCGTGCCAAAATCTTTAAACATCAAGACCTGGGGAAGATTGCCTACTATTGAATGTTCATTTTGTAAATCATTATGCAGGCCTATACCCTTAGCGGCCAAGTGCTCTCGTATGATGGCCATGGCTAAGTGGCTTCCGTTTTGACCGCCATATTCTCGAGGCAGCGCATAGGCATAGTGCCCCGCTTCACGCGCCAGTTGCCTGGCCTGTCCCAGTAGTTGCTCCCATTCGGGCCGGGGCAGTCCCTGATTGTCCCAGTCGGTTCGGGCGTGCTCGCGGCGATGGTCAAAAAAGCGAATATTATCCTGTGCTTTCTCCAGGGGCTGGATTTTACTGGCGATAAAATCATCCAGGGCCTCTAAATAAGCCTGGATGGAAAGGGGTATCTCAAAATCCATACGCGCACTTATTTTAAGAATAAATGAAAAACAAAAGTAAGTACAGATGATATTCTTTCAAGCTTATTGTTTATACCTGGCTTCGGTAAAATACAAATTAACTTTGCCAAATGGCAAGCCGTCCGGCCTCTTGATGATACAAAGTACATCCATTTATCAAAAAAGCCCTCACTAAGGGTGAAGGCTTTCGGATAGGTTGTAAAAATGGCTTTCTCATCTTCGCATGCCCAAAACTCCGGCAGCGCAATAATCCTTGGTATGGATAAATTTAAATTCCAATTGGTAAATGCCCGTCCGCTGACAATCAAAAGAAATGGCGGGATAAAAAGTATTTGTTTCTTGGTTATAACTTGAGGCGATTTTCCGATTGTTTGAATCATACATATTGATATACACCCCCAAAGAATTGTGCGAAGAGTTGGATAGATGTATCACATAATGCGTTCCTTGACTAAAAATGTAGGAATATTTTTTTCCCTCCGACCCACTCACCGGATAAGTTTTCAGGAAAGTGTAGCCATTCCCAAGATTTTTGATGCCTTTCTCGGCCAGTGGCTCAATATTGCATTGCGCAAAGGCAGTATCTATTAAAAGATGAAGGTACAAAACTCCACCCAGCAATAGGTTTAAATACATTTTCATACAAAATTTTTTAAAGGGCAACCTGCTTACGAATAGCTTCCGTTTCTGTTATAATGAGCATCAGTTCCTCCTCTTTGTAGCGTGTATTTCCCTTTTGGTTGTCAAATCGGCCGTAGATAATTACTTCTAGGTTGCCTATTTTTTCAATCACAAAATCTTCGTTGCTACGCGCTTTTTGGCGAATGCGAATGTCCTGAAACAAAGTTTCCAGTTTTTTTAGGTTAGTATAAAGCCTTTCCATTTCTCCACCAGAGCGATAGGAATTAAAAAGTGGCAACAATTGGTTGAGCACGAGTTTTTGTTCGGCAATACGGTCTTCCAATATTTTGGTGGGCTTGAGGCGGGCGGCCTGGCAGGTAAGATACAAAGTCTCAATCCAACCGCCTGCTAGTATCAAAACCGACAAATGCTCTTTTTTCTCGTTGAGCAATTGCACATTCATCTTTTCAAAAGAATTAGCGGTCTCGGCCAGCAATCCATTAAGATTTTTGCTAAAAGCATACTGAGCAATTCTGGCAAAATCAATTTGATTTTGCAAATTTAGTCGCGAAGCAGTTGCCACAATACTCTCCAAATAGACTTGTGAAAGCGAATCTGTTCCTTCATAAAAATTGACATAACCCAAAGAACCGCTAAAAACACCCAGATTAATGGCTGCCTGATATTCAGAGATGCTTTGTTGATTGGCAGTTTGTAAGGGCACTGCGAGCAAATTTGGGGCGAAAGCCACCCCTTCTTCTTTGATAATAGAAGAGATTTCTAAGGGCGAAGGAAGGGACAGAAGAAGCTGGTTGAGCAATTCTACCTTTTCTTGTCCGGTTGGCTGAGCCAGAAGAGTCTGAATCATCAAGCACCCGCTCCACCAAAACCCAAGCACCTTTTTCCAAGTCATTATTTTACGATTTTTGCACGAATTTGAGAAACAATACCCGCAATTTTCTGCAGTTCTGCCCCAGACAGGCTAATGTCCCGGGATTGGCTTTGCCCTTCAAAGGAGATGACTTCTACCCCGCCGATAGATTTGACGACTTCTTTTCCTCCATTGGCCGTATTGTCGGTCTGGAAGTCATACTTATCCATTTCGTCCTGGAGCTCCTGAAAAGACATGGAAAGTTGGGCCACCTGCGGATTGGCGGCATAGTTGTTCAAGACGGGCAGTATTTGGCTCAGGACAAATTTTTGCTCAATCAATTTATTTTTCAGCTCCTGCTTATCCGGGTGGCGATTGGCTTCCTGACTGATGATATGTGCGGTTTCGATAAAGGCTCCCGCCAGAATCAGGACGGCTAAATCACTTTTGCCATTGGCCTGCAGGTCTTCGCTCATTTTCTCAAAAGTTTCGGAGGTGATTTCGAGCAGTTTATTGAGGTTATCCCGGTTAGCGGCCAGGTCAAAAATATTGATATGGCGGCTCAGGTCATGGCCATCGGCAAAACGAATGGCGCGGGCGGTGCGGCCTACTGCGCTCAGGTAGCGCTGAGAGTCCTCATTTTGCCCGTAAATGTTGGCATAGCCAAGATTGGTGCTATAGATTCCCAGGTTGAGGGCATTGGCCTCAGGGCTGACATAGGCAGTATTGGCATTATTGAGTAATCCTGGCTGATAAGGCAAATTATTGGCCCGAATCAAATCTGCAGTTTCAATAGGAGAAGCGATTTTGATGATGGAATTCAAAATAGGGTCGCCCTGGCCCTGGGCCGGCAACTGCATCATAGAGGCTATTAAAATGGTAAGGACAATGATTCTTTTCATACTCAACAGATGATTTTTTTTCTTATTTTCAAAGAAACGTTCAAAATGGTATCCAAGTCTTTCTCGGTCAAATTTATTTCCGAGAGCATTTTGTCAAATATCATCACTTCCTCCTTTTCATTCTCCTTCGCAGATTACTCATATTTGTAAAAATCTTTACGTTTTGCGGCGCTTTCTACCCTTCAGAAATGTCCTTGTAAAGACCTTTGACACGCTTATTTCCTCCTAAAAGAGCACATACACCCAAATTTGGGCAGAAAAGGACGTATGCGCCAATTTGGTTGCACACTTGTTCATTGGCTTACGCGCTGGCTACTTCGCTTTGGGTGCACGGGCGGGATTTTCGCCCCTCGCCTTAACCAATGATTTTTTTACGAATTTTCTGCGAAACGCTTAGGATATTATCCAGGTCTTTCTCCGTAAAATTTATTTTGCTGGTGGTATTGTCTTTCACAATCAAGACCCCATTTTCTTCCTCCGCCGTTGATTCTTCATATTCATAGGTAATCTTTACATTGTCATAAATCCTTTGCAGTTCGTTGAGTTCGTTGATAAGGTCTTTGACACTTTCATTTTCCTCATAAAAAGACAAAAGCAGCAGGAGTTGCTCCAAGATAATTTTTTGCTCTCCAATGCGATTGCGGAGGAGTTCATTGGGTTGTTTTTTGGCTACTTCGCAAGTAAGATAGAGGGCCTCGAGCCAGCCCCCGGTGAGGATAAGAATGGTCAAATCGGCACGTCCGCTTTCCTGCAAATGCTCATTGATGCGTTCCAAGTTGGTATTGGTAACCAAGAGCAATGAATCGAGGTTATTGCTTTTGGTGGCTAGTTCTTTGATGGTATTAAAATCAAAGAAACGCCCGATTTTAAGACCTTCGGCCATGTTTTTCACGGCGGTCAGGTAATACAAGGCATCTTGGGTTTGCTCGTAGATGTTGGCATAGCCCAAGTCGGTGCTATAAATACCAAGATTGAGGGCCTGCTTAAAGCTGGTGTTATAGTTGCTCATGTTGTCGGCCGAGTTGAGGATAGTCTTGTCGTACCGAATCCCGAGGTCTTTGATTAAGAACGAGATTTCAAGGGGCGAAGGAATGGATTTGACAATATCGCTCAGGACCTCTTTCGAGATGGCGGGCGTTTGGTTTTTGTCTTGGTTTGCCTGATTTTTGCTTTCGGCAAGCAGTTCTTCCCCCGTTTTTTCTTTGGCTGGGCCATTACAGCCCATCAAACCCAGGAAAATAAACACACTCAACATCCCAATTTGAAGCAGTAAACTGGGAAAACGCATTGCTAAGTTTGTGGAGGCGCGATACATTTTCATTTCTGAATATTTAGTTTGGATAGATACACATTGGTAAATTTATGAGGACCGGCGGCGGGGCAACCTAATTTTGCCCAGGCTACCGAAGGCCACTTTAAAAAAATCGAAGTACAGTGTGATGTAAAAAACCAGTGTTAAAAACCAAATGACGGCCAGATTAAAATTATAAGTATCAAACAAAGTCCCCCCAAAGTGCTTTCGGGGTGCCATAAAATGCGTTCGGTAATCAAGCGGATTTTGGGAAACCTCCGGCTCATTAAAAATGGGGTCCAATTGTTGCAAAATCCGACCTTCATGCACCACAAAGCGGTCTTTGATTTCCTGATTGGTTACGAAGATGGCTTGTCCCTCGTTATAGTAGCGGTTTTTTGGCGTGTAATATCGTACTTAGAATCCCGTTTTTTCTTGATGAGTTCAATCAAATCATCTCGGTCGATGCTGGCCTCATTCAGTTTATCCTGATAAGCAACTTTGATGGAGTCAAAATAAGTACGCATTTTATCGGCCGCTTTCTCATCGAAGGTTTCGGGTTGAAGTTCTTTGTCCAGGTCAAAATCATTGAGCAAATCCAGGCGAAAGTTTTCATCTTTGACTTCATTGCGAATGAGGGCCAGGTCTTCGGCTATTTTTTGCTGAATCGAGTCATTTTTCTTGGCCAGGCGCGTATTTTCCAAGGTTTTGTTCAAGCGGACTCCCAACTCCACCAGCCAAAAACTGGTTTTGTAGGTATTAACACTGATTTTCTTGTCTAGCTCGAAATAATCGCGCTCATAGGGATTATTTTTAAACTGATTGACCATGATGGCTTCAAAAGCCCAGCGAGAAACCATAATGTCGGCAAGAAGCGGAACTTTTCCTTTGTCTGTGATAAGCTCGTTCATCTTTTCATATCGAAAGATAATCCCACTTAATATCATTTGCGGAATGAGTAAAAGTGGAATGGTGATATAAATCGCGATGACCGAGTTAAAGGCCGAAGAGATATTGAGCCCCAATACATTGGCAAAACAGGATACGGAAAAAAGAATCATCCAGTAGTTTAATAGCTCGCCCTGGATTTCCAAGACCGCATTGCCAATCAAGACAAAGCTGAGGGTTTGGATGGCCGAAAGCAGAAACAATATCACCAGTTTGGAAACCAGGTAACTGAACCGGCTCAGGTTAAGAAATTGCTCGCGTTTCTGGGTTTTGCGGTCTTTGATAATTTCCTCAGCACTGACAGTGAGGCCCATAAAAAGGGCAATGATGATACAAATGAGGATATAAGCCGGGATGTTATCATTATAACGATAGACATAATCGCCCGTTCCAGGTTCATTTTGAAAACGAATGATAAAGGAGAGCAAAAAAGCCAGCACGGGGGCTTCCAGTAAGTTGATGAGCATATATTGCTGATTACTTACTTTGGCTAGAAAATCGCGAATTGTAAAAATTCCGGTTTGCATCAAGACATTGGGTCGACGCAGGGAGGAGGGCGGTTTTTCTCGGATAATCTCTACTTCCTGAGAAGGAAACTGACTTTCGTAGCGCTCGCGCCATTGGGGCGGGCTTATCTGGCGTTTGCCAGTTTCTTGGCCAAATTCATTGACCACTTCTTTCTCAATGAGATTAAAAATTTCTTCTGGGTTTTCGCTACGTCGCTCGCTATCAGCCTGGCTGGTTTGGCGTTTAAAATAAGCAATGGCTTCAATGGGAGGGCCGTAATAAATCAGGTAGCCGCCTTTGTCCAAAATGAGCATTTTGTCAAAGGTTTTGTAAATATCCGAAGAAGGCTGGTGAATGACCACAAAAATCAGCTTGCCTTTAAGCGAAAGTTCTTTGAGCAGGTCAATTACATTTTGAGAATCTTTGGACGAAAGGCCGGAGGTGGGTTCATCCACAAACATAACGGCAGGCTCGCGTATCAGCTCAAGGGCAATATTAAGGCGTTTGCGTTGGCCACCGCTGATTTTTTTATCCAACACACTGCCCACGCGTAGGTCTTTGATATGGTCGAGCCCCAGGTTGCCCAGGGTAGTCATCACCCTTTTATCAATGTCTGTTTCATTTAGGTGGCGAAAACAGAGTTTGGCATTGTAGTAAAGGTTTTGATAGACGGTAAGTTCCTCAATGAGGAGGTCATCCTGGGCTACATAGCCAATTACGCCTTCAATTTTGTCTTTGTCTTTATGGATATTGATGCCATTAATCTCTACTGCGCCAGAGGAAGGCGACTCAATGCCGGCCAGTACATTGAGCAGGGTGGTTTTACCGGCCCCGCTCCCTCCCATAATGCCTAAAAGCTTGCCCTGGTTTCGGAGATGCTCACATTTTGGATGCCAATGGCCCCATTAGGAAAA
>JAAUUB010000290.1 GCA_012031215.1 Microscillaceae bacterium
AAAAACCAAATGAAAGAGCCCGGTAAATAAAAGCTAAGAAAAACAAACCCGGCGAAAGCCGCTGCTTTTTTCAGGATTCTTCGGCTTCCCAAAACAAATCTGCACATAGGGCATCTCCCAAGAAAAGGCCTTCCGGGCGGAGGCGGAGCTTGCCCTCTTTCAGTATGACCAGCCCTTTTTCCAGCCAGGGAGCCAGCACGCTTGCGCGAGCACTGGCAAAGTCAAAACCAAATGTCTCTTGCCATTCCTGCAAATCCAGGCCCCAGATAGTGCGCAAGCGGGTCATTATAAATTCGTTCCTGCGTTCCTGCGGGCTTAGCACTTCCCGCGCAGCCGGTATTTCACCCGCACGGATGGCGGCCATATAAAGGCTGTTGTTGGCTATATTGTGTTGCCGAATAGGGGGCTTATAAGAATGTGCACTGGGACCCAGACCCAAATAAGGTTTGCCTTGCCAATAGTGGGTATTATGGCGGGCATAGGCTCCGGAATGGGCAAAGTTGGAGACTTCATAATGTTCGTAAGCGGCTTTGAGCAAAGCTTCGCGTAGCATCTCAAACTGCGTGTAGGCAAAGTCATCACTGGCCGGGGCCAATTTTTGCTGCCTTTGCCAATGGCCAAACACTGTTTTTTCCTCGATAGTGAGGCAATAAGCCGAAATGTGGGGAACTTCCAGCCGCAGGGCTTCGGCCAGGTCCTGCTGCCAGATTTGATGGTCTCCGGCCGGAATTCCATAAATTAAGTCAATGCTGATTTGTGAAAATCCGGCCTCTTGGGCCATCTCGACCACCTGGCGGGCTTGTTGGGCATTGTGGGCCCGATTCAGAAAGCGTAAATGGCCTTCGTGGAAGGTCTGAATGCCAATACTGAGGCGATTGATGCCTAGGGCCCGGTAGAAATCTAATTTTTCTTTGTTCAAATCATCCGGGTTGGCCTCGAGGGTAATTTCGGCCTGGGCATCTAGGATATAAATTTCGTGAATTTGCTGCCAGAGGAAGGATAATTCGGCTTCGGAAAGCAGGGAAGGAGTACCCCCACCAAAGTACAGGCTTTGCAAATGACGAGAAGGCAGGTAGTCGGCTTGCAGATGCGCTTCCTGGGCAATCGCCGCCACCATCTCGGCTTGTTGGCGTCGGTTGGTGCGGAAATGAAAATCGCAATAATGGCAGGCTTGCTTGCAAAAAGGAATATGAATATAAAGACTGGTCAAGGGAGTAAGATTTCAAAAAACCTCTCTTCCCGCAGGCAGAGAGGTTTGGAGATGATTTGTAAACAAACAAAAATACTAGTAGCGATAATGCTCCGACTTGAAGGGGCCCTCTTGGGTTACGCCAATATAATCGGCCTGTTCGGTGCTCAGGATTTCAAGTTCTACGCCTATCTTGGCCAGGTGCAGGGCGGCTACTTTTTCGTCAAGGTGTTTGGGCAAAACATAAACCTGATTTTCGTATTTATCGGCATTTTGCCAGAGCTCCAGTTGGGCCAGGGTTTGATTGGTAAAGGAGTTAGACATTACAAAAGAAGGGTGTCCGGTGGCGCAGCCCAGGTTTACGAGGCGGCCTTCGGCCAGCAAAATAATGTCATTGCCTTCTACATTATACAAATCAACCTGGGGCTTGATATTGACCCGGGTGTGGCCGTAATTGTTTTTGAGCCAGGCCACGTCAATTTCATTGTCAAAGTGGCCAATGTTGCAGACAATGGCCTTGTCTTTCATCACTTTGAAGTGCTCGCCGGTAACAATATTTTTGTTGCCCGTAGCGGTTACGATGATATCGGCCCGGGGGGCGGCGTTAATCATTCGTTTCACTTCATAGCCATCCATGGCGGCTTGCAGGGCGCAGATGGGGTCAATTTCCGTAACGATGACCCTTGCGCCGGCCCCGCTCAATGAAGCAGCCGAGCCTTTGCCTACATCGCCATAGCCAGCCACCACCGCTACCTTGCCCGCAATCATAATATCCGTGGCCCGGCGAATGGCATCTACCAGCGATTCCTTGCAACCATATTTATTGTCAAATTTTGACTTGGTAACTGAGTCGTTCACATTGAAAGCGGGCATAGACAAAGTGCCTTTTTTCATGCGCTCATAAAGACGATGCACACCCGTGGTGGTTTCTTCGGAGATACCCCGAATATTGGCCACCAGTTCCGGATGTTGGTCCAATACCACATTGGTCAGGTCGCCCCCGTCGTCCAGAATCATATTCAGCGGCTGTCCCCCTTCAAAGGCAAAAAGGGTTTGGTCAATGCACCATTCGTATTCTTCTTCGGTCATTCCTTTCCAGGCAAAAACAGGAATTCCGGCGGCGGCAATGGCGGCGGCAGCGTGGTCCTGGGTAGAGAAGATATTACAAGACGACCAGGTTACTTCGGCCCCCAGTTCAACCAGGGTTTCAATCAAAACAGCGGTTTGGATGGTCATGTGGAGGCATCCGGCAATACGAGCGCCTTTGAGGGGTTGTGAAGGGCCATATTCTTCGCGGAGGGCCATCAGACCCGGCATTTCGGCTTCGGCTAGTTGAATTTCCTTACGTCCCCAGTCGGCCAGGGAAATGTCTTTGACTTTGTAATTCGCTTTTTCGGCTGCAATCATTGTTGACACAAATTTTTAGTAAAATCTTGAAGCCGCAAAAGTAGGCTATTTTTTAGGAAAATTCAATTTTACCCTTGTTTCTCGCAAGCTTGTTCAGGGCTGGGGGTCTAAAAAAATTTCTATCTCGGGCCTTTGAAAGGAATCAATGGGCAGGGGGGGGCGCAAATCAAGATTTTCTATCCGAAAAGCTTCTTCCAAATTTATTTCTTCCAGTTTTTCAAAACTGCGCCACTCAAAAGCCAGGTTGGCCAGGGCAATCACTCCCACCAGGCAGAGCTGAAAAACTAATCCGGAGTGGCGGTGGATGTCAGATTCGGGATTCTTTTTGCTAATCATGGCCGTGGAGAAGGGTAAAAGTTTAATTAAGCTGAAAAGTAATTGGAATAGAAACTGTTTGCCGTACATTTTGCCCCCCCACCTTGGCGGGCAGCCAGGGTGTTTTGGCCTGACGTACAGCTTCCAGGGCCGCCGCATCACAGGCCGGGTCTATGCCTTTCACCACCCGGAAATCCTGCCTTGAGCCATCGGGCATCACACTGAACTGGATATAGACCCGCCCCTCAATACCGGCCCGGCGTGCCGAAGCCGGATATGAGATTTTTTGAATCACTTCTCTGTAAAAATTATCCAGCCCGCCTTCGGCGGTGGCAAACCGATTTTGTTCCTCCTCAGACAAAACCGGGGCCAGGGCGGGTATAGACTCCGGCAAACGGCCCGCCAGCGACATCAGGGTAAGGCCCAAAACCGGCAATAGCAAAAGCATCTTCAATTGCCAATAGGCCGGCGTAGGCCTTTTTTGGATTTGATGCAGGCGCTTTTGAATTTCATTCTGATTAAAATTATGAATGACCCGCAGGTGGAGCTGGTGAAAAAGCCTTTGCACCATCAGTTTTTGGTAGCTCTGCCGGTCGCAAAAGCGCAAAGCCGCCGCATCGGCAATAAATTCATGCGTATTGCGCAGCGCTTGTTTGTAGGCATAAGCCGCCGGATGAAACCAAAAAAATACCGTGAGCAATTCGGCATAAAACATATCCAGGCTATGGTGGCCATGGATATGGGCCAGTTCATGGTGCAAAATCTTATTTTCCTCTTCCAAAGTAAGGGCCTGGGTATTGTCCCAAAATAGATAATGAAGAAAAGAAAAGGTTGGCAATAGTCCTTCGGTTTGCACCAGGCAATAGCCTGGCTTGGGCGTTTTTTTAAAAGAACGAATGTAATGGGCCAGACTCCCCAGCCGCCACAGCAAGCGGCCCAGCAAAAACAAAACCCCGACCAGATACAGCCATCCCAGCACTCTCAAAACCTCAGAAGATAAAAAGCAGGGCCGGCCACTGTTCTACAGCTACCACCAGGCCCGTGAGGTTGAGTGGTGCCAAATCCTGCACCTTCCCACCCGGC
>JAAUUB010000291.1 GCA_012031215.1 Microscillaceae bacterium
TATGCCAACCTACGTCGGCCAACGAAGCTCCGGGCAAGCCCCCCCCACCCAAGCACTCATCCCAGCCTTTTTGCCCTGTTTGTGGACAGGAAATAAAAAGATAAACCTTTTTTTGGCAAACAACTCAACTGCTAAACCAAAGCCAGAAGGGATACGTTTTGAAGCAAAACTTAAAGGCAAACCCTTTTTCTTTTGAATCAATAAATTGGTTTAGGTCTTGCATTTAATTGTATATCATCCGGGCCTTTCCTATTTTTACTTTACATTGGGTTCAAAGCTTTATATTTTTGCCCGACACCAATCAAACCTATATTTGAATTATGACAGATTTAGCATTCAATTACAACCAGGCCGTCTTTGGCCTGCTTTTGCTGGGGGCCAAAGCCGATGGCAAATTGCAAGATGAAGAAAAAAAACTGCTGGTCGCTCTCACCAGCGAAGACCACCATCTCACCGCCGACGAATATAAGCAAGTCATTTCGCTGGCCAAAGAAAAAAGCGAATATGACTTCAAAAACCTGGTCTATGGAACGCTCAACCGCTTTCCCCACCAAGACCGCATCAAGGCTTTGTACTGGCTTTTGCAACTAATCGGCTCAGACCGCAGCACCGACAAAGCCCAGCCCGACCTCAGCAAGACAGACAATGCGGAAGAAATGGAAGTCTATCAGCGTTCTTTATCGGTCCTGGAAGTAAACGCCGAGCAAGTAATCACCTATGCCCAGGAACGCGAAGAATAAATTCTTTTAGGGATTTTGATTTTTGTCTTTTGCGCAGCGAAATCCGATTTCATACGCACTGTCATCGGGGGAGAGGGCCCGCCTTTGGGTGGCCCGAAAAACGCTCTCCGGTGGAAAAATCCCCCCCCGTAAAACTTTTGTTGGTTGAGCAAGGTTTGATAATATTCCTGGGCATCGTACTGCTGATACCAGTTATCGCACCAATGCCACAAACGCCCGTCCAGATAAGTAAAGGAAGTCTGTGTGCCCAAATTTCGCATGGCGTGCTCCAATTCGAATTCGCTAGGCAAACGCTTGCCTACCCAAAAAGCGTAGGCCTGTGCATCATGCCAGCTTATCTGGCGCACCGGCTCCTCGGGCCGGGCCGGGGCTTGCTGCGGACCGAGCGGGAAAGCCCAGTTGGCCCCTGACAAGGTATCTGGCTGGACAGTACGCGGATTTAACCTTGTGCCATAGCCTAGTTTTTCGGCCTGGGTTACATAGCGGTTGATTTTGACAAAACGGCGAAACTCGGCCACCGTAACCGGAGCCGCATCCAGTTCAAAAGACGCAAGGAAGGTGCGAAAGGGCGGAGCTTCGTCTTTTGCCCCCTGGGTTGTGCCGATTTCTACCATTCCGCCCTCAAAAACGACCTTATGCTGCGCCCAGAGAGATTGTTGTGCGCCCCCTTGAAGGAGCCATCCCGTGAAAAATATTTTTGCGTAAGTGATTAGCTTTGGCATACATCAGGCTTGCAAGAACAAACAATCAAAGTATTTACAAATTTGCGAAATATTTGCGAAATGGCCGCAAGGGCTTTATTTCCAATCCTAGCCCAAAATTTCGGTATCAATCTTGTAAAATAGGTTTGAAAGCAGAGTGGCGGCTTTGATTCCCCCACTGACAAGACATTCTTCAAAGTATTTTTTTGAATACCATGCACCGAATTGTATGTTTGCTCTTGGGGCTTTGTTGGGGGGCTTGTCTGCCCGCGCAGTCCTTTCTCGATTCTTACCAGGCCGTTGTGCGCCTGGCCCAGGAAAAAAAAATAGCAGAAGCCCTGGCCATTTGCGAAAAAATACTGCCCGAAGCAGAAGCTTTTCTGGGAGACCAAAGCCTGAATCTGGCTAACTTCTACAATAGCCTGGCGGGCTTTTATACGCAAACCCAGAATGATTCGGCTGCTTTTGCCTTTTATACCAAAGTGGCCCACATCCGGGCTCAGCAATTAGGTCTCCTGCATCCCGAAAGGCTCAAGACCCTCAACAAAATGGCCAACGCGCTTTTTCGGCAGGGCCGCTACGCGCAGGCCGAGGCCCTCTATCGGCAGCTTATCGTGCTTGTGGGGCCACATCAAGCAAGCCTGGGCCGATTTTATTATAATGCTTGGAGCAATCTGGGCTTTTTGTATTTTCAGCAAAAGCAATGGGAAAAGGCCGACAGCGCCTACCAAAAAGCTAGCCCAGGCTATCAGGAAATGGCCCAGGCAGATACCGCCGAATGGCTTCTGCACACGGAAAGGCAGGCCCGGCTCTATCAAGAACAATCGCAAACCGAAGCCGCCATCGCGCAATACCGCCAGATTATTGCTACCCAAACGCGCTTTTACGGGCCTCAACACCCCTATACCCGCCACAGCCAGTTTCATATGGCTCGTCTCCAAAGCGACTCCCAGGCCTACTTAGAGGCCCTTTCCTTCTCGCTTTCCGAAGAGGACACCCTGCAAAGGCGGGTCCGGCAGGAACTGCTCTTGGCCTACCTTGACCAAAAACAAATGCATCTTGCCGATAGCCTGCTCAAGCGAGAAACCGGTCAGGCCTGGCTCAGTACCAGCGAGGGCTATCGCCTGCAAGCCCAGCTAGCCTGGCAACAAGGCCGCTTGCCGCAGGCAAACCAATTGTATGAACAGGCCTGCCAGCAATTGCGACTGACTAGCCCACCCTTGTTTGCCCAATTGCGCGCGGGCTGGGAATGGGGGCAATTGCATTTTGAACAAAAAAACTATGCTCGGGCCGCCCATATCTGGGAAAATATGCTGGACCCTGATGCCCCCCCACCTGCCCGCCGAAAAGGAAGGCCAAGCCTGGCTCACCGCTCTTTTTAACCTGGCCAAAGCCTGTTACTTGATGCCGGACGATGCCCGGGCGCAGCAAAACTTTGAAAAACTCCTTTCAATGCCCTCCTTGCCTCCCCTTCTGGAAGCCTACACACACTTGGGGCTGGGGCATTTGGGCCTGGCCCGCCAGGACTACGCCAGGGCCCACCAATGGCTGGAACAAGGCCAGCAAAAATGGAAAAAGCATCGCCCTGAGGGTGAAGATACCCTGTTGATGCGGTTTTGGGAGGCAGAGGCCGAAATGTATCAAAAGCAAAGCGAATGGAATGAAGCCCAACGTATTTTTGAACGCCTGGGGCAATCAACAGCCATCGCGCCCGCTGAGAAGGCTTTTTGGCTCTGCCGGGAAGCCGAAATGTACTACCAGCAAGGCCAACTGAGCCGCGCCGAAGCCCGCTACCAGGCGGCGGTGCAGACATTAAAAAGCATTTCAAACCCTGAGCCGCGTACACTCATTCCCCTGCTCAATAATCTGGGAACCCTCCACAAAAACCAAAGCCGCTATGCCGAAGCCGCTACGCTCTACCAAATGGCCGAAGAATATTATGCCCGGGCATCCCCTCCCAAGCCCATTTCTTTGCTCCTGAGCACCTGGCAAAACCAAAGCCGCCTGCAAAGGAGCCAGGCTCGGTATCGTGAGGCCGCCCTAATAATTGCCCGGGGCCTCGAGCAGGCTCAGACACAACAAAATGACTATTGGTCGGCTGCTTTTGCCCTCGAGGAAGCGCATTTGCTCCGCCAAACCGGACAACCCGCCGCCGCCGAAGCCAAGTATTATGCCCTCGAGACCTATTTTTTTGAAAAAGGGCATCGAGCCGACTACTTTGAAATCATCCGCCAAAGGTTTAATCTCTTGTTGCAAACGGGCCGCTATCAAAAAGCCATTGAAGTTTTGCAACCATTGCTCGAGATGACGGCCGATTCGCTACGAGAAGGGCATACCCTCCTGGCCGACCTGAGTGTGCCCCTGCTGACGATCAACACTTCGGGCGGGGCGCGCCAGCAAGAGGGCGTGATTGCGCTGATGCAGATGGCCAAGGTGACGATGGCCCTCACCCGGCTCTCCTCTGTCGGCCAGCCCCACATCGCGGTGCTGGTGGACCCGTGCTACGGCGGCGTGACGGCCTCCTACCCCTCGGTGGCCGATCAATCA
>JAAUUB010000076.1 GCA_012031215.1 Microscillaceae bacterium
ACTTTAAACAGAGTTATCGAGGTGTTAAAGCAAAATTTAAGTTTTTAGAGTGTGTATCTTTGTTAGCTAATGAAAAAGCAACGCATCATCATTATCATCACGGCTTCGGCCCTAGCCATGGTAGGGCTGGTGATTATGCAGATTACCTGGATAAGGCACGCCGCCCAACTCCGCGAATCGCAACTCAAACACCGGGTTACGATGGCTTCCTATCGTATTGCTTATCGCTTATCGAAAGATTCTCTGCTGGTAGAGGCCATTGCCCAACAACTAGAAGCCCACCAAACCCATCACCTGCAAGTGCCGATTGCTTTACCAGAAAAAACACGCATTGACCAACTGCTCCAGGCGGAGTTTCGCTACCATCATATCAACCTTGAATACACTTTTGCAATTGTAGATAAAAAACATCCGCAGTATGCCGGCACTTGTGAAACCAGCCTTAAAGCGCATAGCATGTGCCTGGACCGGGTCTTGAAGCCAGAACGTGCCGAGCTTCGGGTATCATTTCTTAATCCTCAACAATATGTATTTTCGCAAATGTGGGGCATGCTGGGTGCTTCGTTTTTGTTTATTGTGGTGTTGGCGGCGGGTTTTGTGATGACCATCCAGACCGTTTTGCGCCAAAAAAAGCTCTCGGAAATGACCACAGACTTTATCAACAACATGACCCACGAGCTCAAAACGCCTATCTCGACCATTTCTCTGGCCAGCAATATGTTGCGCCGGGAGCCTATTCTGGCCAAGCCGGAAAAAATCATACACTATTCCAGTATGATTCACGAAGAAAACCAAAAACTTCAGGAACAGGTAGAGCAGGTTTTGCGCATTGCCAAATTGGAAAAAGGCGATATTCAACTGGAAAAATCCCCAGTTAGTGTCCACGAGATAGTCAAAAAGGCCCTTTCATCCATTGATTTGCAGGTCCGGGAACGGAATGGCCAAATTCGCTGCTACCTCAATGCCCTCCGGCACGAAATCGTAGCCGATGTCAATCATCTCACCAATGTCATTTCCAATCTGCTGGACAATGCCAATAAATACTCTCCCGAAAAGCCCGAAATTACCATCAGCACCCACGACCGTGAAGACGGGGTGCTCATTTCGGTAGAAGACAAGGGAATCGGGATGAGCAAAGACAAGCAAAAGCATATTTTTGATAAATTTTATCGGGTGCCTACGGGCAATATTCACGATGTCAAGGGCTTCGGGCTGGGCTTGGCCTATGTCAAAATGATGGTAGATGCTCATAAAGGCCAGATTTACCTGGCCAGTGAGCCGGGCAAAGGGAGTCGTTTTGACCTTTTCCTGCCTTATCAATAAGCCCCGGGGGCGGGCATTTCTCTAAACGCATGCGCTGATGGTCAAGAAAAAAGAAAAAATTAACATCCTACTGGCCGAAGACGACTTTAATCTTGGCTCTATTTTGCAAGATTATCTCGAGATGGAAGGCTTTGAGGTAAATCTTTGCCGTGATGGCGAAGAAGCCCACCTGGCTTTCAAAGAGAAGATGTATGACCTTTGTATCTTTGATGTGATGATGCCTAAAAAAGACGGCTTCACCCTGGCCAGGGAAATTCGCACCAACAATAAGAGCATACCGATTTTGTTTCTGACGGCCAAAACCCTGGCCGATGATAAAATCCACGGCTTCAAAATCGGAGCGGATGACTACATCACCAAGCCTTTTAATGAGGAAGAGTTGGTATATCGGATAAGGGCCATCCTCAAGCGCAGTTTGCTGGCCCCGGTCGATTCCGAAGAAAGCATTTTTAAAATAGGCAAATACACTTTTGACTATGGCCGCCAATTGCTTATTTATGGGCAGGATACCCGGCGCATTACCGCCCGCGAAAGTGAAATCCTCAAACTACTCTATCTCAAGAGAAACAATATTCTCCGCCGCGAGGAGGCCCTTGTGGCCATCTGGGGAGAAAATGATTATTTTCACGGGCGCAGCTTTGATGTTTTTATCACCAAACTGCGCAAGTATCTCAAAAACGATTCTCAACTCACTATTGAGAATATTCACGGAGTGGGCTTTATGCTGAGCGACCCTAGTTTCTGAACACGTATCGGTGCGGAGCGGAAAGGACTGGCCTCCAAAAGAGGCCTGCCCCAGGTGCAGAACTGGCTCCTTCTCAAGCAGAAAAGCCCAAACGGCATAGATTTACTCGGTAGGCACAAGCCTTACAATCATTCCGGGCCCTTCTACGCCCACATATATAAAGCCATCGGGGGAAGTACGAATACTACGCACACGCCCCAGCCCGGGCAAAAGTTCTTCCTGCGCCACCACCTGATTGTTTTGCACCTCACAGCGCACCAGTTTGGTAAAGCTCAGAGAGCCTACCAACAAATCGCCCTGCCAGGCCCCATAGCGGGGATGACTGACGAAGCTCATCCCAGAGGGGGCAATAGAAGGTTTCCAGTATATCAGGGGTTGTTCCATTCCGGCTTTGGCCGTATCGGTGGTGATGATTGTTCCATCGTAATTGATGCCAAAAGTGATGACTGGCCAGCCATAATTGCGCCCCGGTGCTAAAATATTGATTTCATCCCCGCCTTGAGGGCCGTGTTCATGGGTCCAGATTTCGCCCGTCTCGGGATGTCGTATCATTCCCTGGGGATTGCGATGGCCGATTGTGAAGATTTGGGGCAAAGCCCCGGGCGTATTGACAAAGGGATTATCGGCGGGTATGCCACCGTTGTCAAGCAGGCGCACCGTTTTGCCGGCGTGGTTGTCTAGGTCTTGGGCTTTGTGCCATTGGCCGCGCTCACCTACGGTCAGGTAAAGGTAGCCTGCTTCATCAAAAGCAATGCGGCTGCCATAGTGGTGGGAGGCATTGTAATTGGGCTGAGCTCGAAAAATCACCTCCTGCTGGCTAAGCTGATTGCCCGATAGTTTGGCCCGCATCAAGGCTGTTGTGCTGCCTGTGCCTGCTTCTCCGGGTTCGGCATCGGAGGCATAGCTGAGATAAATCCAGCCATTTTGGGCAAACTGCGGGTGGAGACAGACATCGAGCAAGCCGCCCTGCCCGCGGGCTTTTACCGTAGGAAGCCCTGTAATCAGATTTTTTTGGCCATTGGGCGCAATTCGGAAAAGACTTCCACTTCGCTCCGTGCAAAGCAAATCGCCATTAGGCAAAAAAGCCATTCCCCACGGAATGGCGATGTCGGTGGCCACTGTGTCCAGGCGGAAGTTTAGCTGTTCGCTCTGAATAAGGCCTTCGCTTGTCATATTAAAAACATCTTCCTGGGCCTTGCAAGCCATAAAAAAATGCGCGGCCAGTAGCCCGGCCCAGATAAAAAACCCTTGCTTTGTCATAGTGCTTTTGCTTTTTTAGGTTGAACCAAAGATACGAAATCCCTTGCTTGAAAAAGCAAAGCATTTAAAATTTGACAAAGAGGGGGCAAATGATTTTTGTATCCAGCAAAAAGCCTTCGCTTTTGGCAAAGGCTTTGGGCTTATGAATTAGCAGATTCAAACAAAATAAGTCCTTTGGAGGCCTCTTCTTGAGCAGCAATCAATTTTGCAATTCGCGCATGGCCTTGAGCTGGGCGCGCAGGGTTTTTAGTTCCTGGCTTGCATCCTGAATTTGCTGGTTAAGCGAATCCTTGAGCTTGTCGGCTTTTTTAGAACTGGCCAAAAACCCAATATTGTTTTTCAGAATATTGATATCGTTTTCCAGCTCAGTGATGCGCCGCCGGAGGCCCCCTTCCCGCAGGGTAACCTTTTTCTTGGCATTGGGGCTGTCTTTGGCCAACAGTCCTTGAATGGTCAGACGGATTTTTTCCCGTTCCACATCATTTTTGATAGGCATCCGGTCAATGAATTTATCGATGGCTTCCTCAAAGCGGTCTTGCAACTTTCCTTTGTCTTTGCGAGGCACAAAGCCCAGGTTTTGCCATTCGTGGATAAAACTAGTGGCTTCGGCCTCCGCGATTTCGGCCTGGGGCTGGGCTTGTTCAATTTTTTCGCAAAGGGCAATTTTCTTTTGCAGATTTTCTTCGTATTCGCGTTCCTGGTTGGCGTAGTTTTTTCGGCGTTGTTCAAAAAAGCTATCGCAGGTGCTTTTGAAGCGGTCATAGATAGACTGGCGAAAGCGTGGGGGCACGGGGCCAATCTCTTTCCAACGGATTTGCAAATCTTTGAGGCCTTCGGCAATTTCTTTGGCTCCTTTGCTACTGGCAATCAATTGATCGGCTTCTTCACAAAGAACCGTTTTGAGGCGCAGGTTTTCTTCCCTTTCCTGGTCAAGGGTGCGGATGAAAGTATTTTTATTGTTGAAAAAAATCTTAAAAGGTGTCCAAAAGCGACGGCTTACCTCTTTGATTTTTTCGCGGGGAATCATCTTGATTTCATCCCACTTTTTCTGAATCTCGATGATTTCTTTGGTCTTGGCGTTCCATTCCTTGATACGGTCCGATTGAAAGTCCTTGAACGGTTCAATGACTTCGCAAAGAATGATTTTGGCTTCTAGGTTGCGCTGTTTTTCCTCTTCCAGTTTGCGAAGATACTCGCGTTTCTTGTCATAGATACGGTCTGAGGCGGCCTTGAAACGTTGCCAGATGGCTTCTTTATCTTCTTTGGGTACAGGGCCGATATGCTTAAACTCTTCGTGCAAGTCGTTGAGTTCTTTGATGGCCTCATTGATAGTTTCCATTTCTATCAATTTTTCGGCCCGGGCGCAAATCATTTCTTTTTGCGCCAGGTTTTTTTTGCGGTCCAGTTCTTTGAGCTCAAAATAAATGCTGCGCTGGTCGTAGAAGCGGTCCACGAGGGCGCTGTAGCTAGCCCAAAGGTTGCGATTGTGCTGCGGATGCACAGGGCCAATCTGTTTCCACTCCTCCTGTAGTTTTTTAAACTCATCAAAACTAGCCATACCGTTTTCCTCGGTTTCAATGAGTTTGCGGAGTTGGTCTAGTATATCATTTTTCTTTTTGAGATTAGCTTCCTTTTGTTGCTCATTGCGGGCGATTTGCTCGGCCCGTTTTTTATGCAATTGTTGATATAGGGCATAAAAAGCCTGGGTAATTTCATCTTCCTTAAACTCGAAGCCGTCTTCTTCGCCTCCGGCCTCAACAAATTGCTGGCGGGCCTGGGTACGCTCGGCTTCTACTATTTCGTCAAACAGGGGCTTTATTTCGCGCAAAAGTGGATTGAACCGCCGCAGGTCCTCTTGCTGGGCAAGCCTTTGGATGAGTTCTAAAAACTCTTCTTTGGAGTAATTAGAAAAGTCTTCGGCGTGCTCTTCTTCTTCGTGTTCTTCTTGGGTTTCGGTAGTAGTAACATTGCCCGGATTGCTTACTTCCTTGGGGGCAGATATGTCAGATGGGGTATTGGGGGGCAGGAGGGCTTCGCTTTCTTCGGCTACTTCTGGGCTTTCGGCCAGCATCTCGCCGGAAGGCCTTGCTTCTGAGGAGCTTATCACTGGCTCATTGGCTTCCTCTTCCTCAGGCTGGGCAATAGGCGAAGCGGGCTCTTCCGCTTGAAAAGCAGCCTGCATTGGTTCAGTTTCTGGTAGCGGGCTTTCTTCCACAGTAGGGGGAATGGCAGGAGCTTCTGCTTCTGCTACCGGGCTTTCCTCTGCATTTTCCGGTTCGGGAGCAAATGTGTTGATGAGATTACCTTCTTCCTGCGCGATGGTGGGGGCAAGGGGCAAGTCCTGATTTTCCAGGGATTCTTGATTATCGTGTGTCATACCAAAAAACTGCAAGGGTTCTGGGCCAGATAAGGCAAAATGGCGAAATCGGTTTAATTAGATAGCAAAGCTACAAAGATTTATTCAGAATTGCTATTTTGCCTGGCTCCAATCCTGATAAAATTGCGCATACCATTGTTGCCTAATCCTAATTAAAAGAGCCTCAAGGGCCTCAAGGTCGGGGCGTTCTGGCAAACTGGCTTGGTCAAAAAGGGATTTGAGTCGGCTTTGCCAGGTTTTGGCTTTGGCCAGCAAGGCTTCGTAAGGGTATGTGCCCGCTTTGATGGCCAGCAGTTCATCACGATTGGGCCGCTGCACCCTCAAATCGCCACTGGTAGCAATTTCCTCGGCCATAGCCAAAAGCCTAAAGGTATGCATCATATTTTTGGCATCGTAGCCTTGTCCCTGGGCAAGCGTCTGGGCATAGCGGTCGGGGTTGCGCGCCTGCTCCCATTGGCGGTATTCCCGATATTGCTTGCAATAGAGCGAATAGCCCTCCTGATGGAAAAACAGGTGCGCCCAGGGGCTTTTCTCCTTTGGGAATGGCACTGAGGCACAAAGCCTGGGCATTTTCGGAGTCGAGCAAACCCCGGTAGCCTTTTTGTCCTTCGGCATCATAAAAGAGGGCATATACATTTTTGAAATGAGGTACTTGAGCCAGTCCGCAGGCAGAGACCTGGATTGGCGAGCTTGAAAGCCAGGTAAGCAAAGGCACACTGCTTGCTCCCTGCAAAATATAGCAAAAGTCCAGGATGCCTTTACGGGCATCGGGTATTGGATTGAAAACCTTTTTGTGCAAGCCGCGTGCCTTACGAATCTGGCTCAGGGCATATTGGCCAAAAGTTTGGGCACAAAGTTTGGACAGAATAGGAAAAGCCTGAATTTGGGTAAAAACTGGGTGGGATGCGATAATAAATTCTTTGGGCATAAAGAGCAATTCCAGCATAGTGGGGTTGTTTTGCCCCAATAGTTCTATAAATTTCTTCAGCTCATAATAAACCGTATTTTGGCGTTCGTCGTTGACTTGAAGGGGTGGGTTGAAGCGGTAATACACCTCTGGCGGGGCAATAAATACGCCCCGAATGTCGGTGTCGGAGTGGGGGGTGGCCAGGCCGTAAGCCCGGCTTCCACTGATGGTTTCAAATATCAACCATTGATTTTGCTTTACCGTATGTATGTTCATCCTATTCAAAAAGCTTAAAAGTGCTGTTCGTGCGCGTTTTCATAAGAGGCAAAACGTCTACCTTTATTAAAAAAACCGTAGATTTGAACTGAACCGTAGCACCACCTTTTTTCCGGGAAAAAAATAATAAAATAAATAGTTTGTCAAATATACACAGATACCGCCTCTTCGGATTTGCCTTGCTTAGCTTTTGGCTGCATATGGGCATTGCGCTGGGCCAGTCCGAGGAAGCCCGCAAATTGATGCGTGAAGCCGATAATTATTTCAAGGTGCGGGAGTATCTCAATGCCATAGAGCTTTATGAAAAAGCCCTGGCCATTGAGCCGGAGGACATTCGGGCCAATTTTCAAGTGGCATTATCGTATCTTCGTTCGCTTGACAAAGTAAAAGCCCTCGCCCCGTTGCAAAAGGTCCAAGGCCAGAACCCCAACCATAGCCCCCTACTCGAGTTTTATCTGGCCGAAGCCTTCAAATACCAAAACCTGCCGGATGAAGCCATTTATTACTACGAGGCAAGCCGGGAAAAATTTGCCAGCCGCACCGGAAAAATCACCATCTACAATGATGAAATCAGTATCAGCGATTTTTTAGCACTCATCGCCCAAAGACTGCGCGAGGCCAAGTTTGGCACCCGGTTTTTTGGCGGACCCCACCAACGCCCGGGTGCGCAATATCGGCGAAGTGATTAACTCAGAATATGGCGACTATGCTCCCGTCATCACGGCCGATGAATCTATGCTCATTTTTACGTCCCGGCGCAAAGGTACTACTGGCGGGGGAAAGGCCGTAACCGATGGCCTGTATTACGAAGATATTTATAAAAGCGAAATGAAAAACGGCGAATGGACGAAGCCCAAAGGCATAGATGGCAATGTCAACTCCAAATACCATGAAGCCTCCATCGCCCTTTCGCCCGACGGCAACCAGCTTTTTGTCTATCAGGACGACAGCGGGGGCGATATTTATTTTTCCGAACGCAATGGCAAGGCCAATTGGTCGGTTCCCCGCAAATTAGGGGGCAAAATTAACTCCCGCTACCGTGAGCCTTCTGTATCGGTTACGGAAGATGGCCAAACACTCTATTTCTCCAGCGACCGCCCAGGCGGCCTGGGGGGCCTTGACATTTACCGGGTAAACAAGAAAAAAAATGGCGAATGGGGCGAGCCCGAAAATCTGGGGCCAACCATCAATACCCCCGAAGATGACGATGCGCCTTTTATTCATTTTGACACAAAAACGCTTTATTTCAGTTCCCGAGGCCATCAAACAATGGGAGGCTTCGATATTTTTACAGTGAGCTGATTGAGGGCCAATGGACGGAGCCGGTCAACCTTGGTTACCCCATCAATACTGCCGAAGACGATATTCACTTTGTCCTTTCGGCTGACTACAAGCGGGGGTACTATGCCTCCGCCAAACCAGATGGCTATGGCGATAAAGACATTTATGTAGTGGATATGCCTGACTACCGCGATGTGGAAGTGATTGATTTTCAGCTATCCCTCAAAACCATTGCCGTGGGCTTTAATCCGCTTACCACCCGCGACCCGGAAAGAGCCATTGTGATTTTGCGTGGGGTAGTCAAAGATGAGCAAAGCGACGAACTCATCAGTGCCCGTATGTCTCTCATTGATGTAGAAGAAAATGAGGTCGTGGAAGAAATTGATGCCGTTGCCCCCAAAGGCAAATATTATACAAAAATGAAAACCGGGCGCCGATACCTCTTACACGTCCAAAAAGAAGGCTATCTCTATCATTCCGAGTATTTTGAGATTCCGGTGGGGGTCATCAATCAAGAAAAAATTCTGCATATTTATCTCAAAAGGATTACCCCTCAAAAATCTATTGACTTCAAAGCTTTGTTCGATTACAACAGTGCCACCCTCAAAAAAATCTCGCTTGCGGCCCTGGAGAAATTATTGGCTTTCTTGCAAACCAACCCCAGCATCAAAGGCGAAATAGAAGGCCATACGGACAATATCGGCACCGAAGAGCGCAACCAGGTACTTTCCGAAGAGCGGGCCAAATCGGTCTATCAATACCTGATTGAGAATGGTGTTGCCGAAGACCGCATCAGCTTTGTAGGCTATGGCGAAAGCCGCCCCATTGCCACCAATGATACGGCCCACGGGCGCAGCCTCAATCGACGCACCGAGTTCAAAATTCTGGAAATTGTGAACTGAGGCATTTCTTCTATCCCCCTCAAAAGCTGCCTGGCAAAAATCAAGGCATTTTTCCCAAGACAGAAAGCCCCCGGCTTCCCGTCTTGAAAGTTCGTCTTTTCAGTGTTTGGAGCGCAAGAGCTGGCCAAACTTTTGCTGGCCCAACTGGGGATGGAAAATCCCCTCTGTAAATACTGGCTCACCATTGATAAAGACGTGCTTGACCACCCCGTCGGAACGCTTAACCAGGCGCATACTCCCTCCCAGCCGGGCATCATAGTCTTCCACCGGTCCGCCCAAGTGGGTAGATAATTTATTCGGGTCTATCACCGTTACATCGGCCCGGTCGCCAGGGAGCAAAGACCCCGCTTCAAAACCCAACCAATCGGCGGCCATTTTTGGTCATTCGGTAAATGGCCAGTTCCACGGGTAAAATATCGGGATATTCGAGGGCTTGCTTCAAAACCTGCAAAGAGCCATCCTGAAAAGCCATATTGACATTGTGCGCCCCCGAATCGTTAAAGCCCGGAATGGTAGTGCGGTGAGCCAGCAAACGCACCCTTTGCCGGGGGCGGTGATTGGCCACCGCACTATACCAGCGAAAATCAGTATCGTATTCGGCCAGCAGGTCCATGAGATGCTCCAGCGGATTTTTGCCAGCTTCCCGGGCAATCTGCGCGATGTTTTTTCCGATATGGCCCGGATTGGGCGATTTATCTACCCACATATCATCCAGGCGGCGGTGAAAAACCGAGGTGCCCCAGGCCATCCAGTCTTTTTTGAACTGCTTGCGAAATGACGGGTCTTTAAACATTGCTTTGCGCTCATCGGAGCTAGCACCAATGGCCTTGACAGTAGAAGGAAATTCTTCAAAAAGAGGCGTGATAGGCCCGTCGGCATAATTGAGAAAGGGCTCGGCCAGGGCTTGCCAGCGCACATTGCTGCGAAGCAGGGTGTTGGCCATATCGGCCAGAAAGGTGGCCAGGCGGTGGATTTTCTGGTCTGATTTGGTATCAAGTGCCGCTACAATCGTAGTTCGCAAAGGCTTACGAAAAATGCCCGCACTCAGCCCCAGCAGTTTCAATACAGAGATTTTATCCACCGCATTGGGGGTGGCCTGCAAGACCCGGTTGAAGCGACGCACAATATTGGCCAGGCGGCGGTATTCGGGCAAGCGAGCCTGCTGGGAAGGAACAGAAATGCCCTTGAACGCAGCATTTTTTTCGCCCAAAATCCGATGAAAAGGCAACATATCGATAGAAAGCCCCAGATAGCCAGCCTCCATAGCCTCGCTCACAATGTTTTCCATCTTCTTCATTTCTTCGGCCTCAGGTTTGTGCACTCGCAGGCTACGCTCAAAACCCATGGCTGCAATCCTTACATTGGAATGACCAATAAAACTGGCAATGTTGGGGCCCACCGGCAGCTTATCCAGGTGCTCATAATATTCGTGGGTGGTTTTCCAGGTGATTTTGTCCTTTATCCATTTTTTGAGAATGTCGGTAGGCATATTTTCTACCCGGCTGAAAAGCTCGAGCATGTCCTGCTCTGTGCCGACGGCATTGGAAAGGGAGCAATTGCCAAAGACCACCGTCGTAACCCCGTGGCGCACTGATTCTTCCAAGCCCGGCATCACTTCTACTTCGGCATCATAATGGGTATGAATATCCAAAAACCCAGGCATAACCCATTTGCCGGTGGCATCGAGGGAAAGGGCTTCTTCCAGGGGAGGGGCCTGGTCAAATATTTCGACCACTTTGCCTTCCCTTAGCAGGAGGTCGGCTTTTCGTCCAGGCTTGCCGGAGCCGTCAAAAAAAGTGCCGTTGCGAATAATAGTGGTTTGCGCCATGATTTTTAAAAGTTTAAAGCGATAATTAAGTATTGAATTATTTCAGGCCTGAATATAAGAATTTTGCAAAAATCTCCGCATTGCTTTCAAGTACTTCTTAAAAGGCCTAAATCTTTTCCGTAAGATTTTCGTTTTTTGCCATACCTTTGGAAAGCGACGAACCTCAAGACTTGTATGGAAAACATCAAAGAAGAAGAAATCAAAATTCAAAAAGCTTTTGAAAACCGGCATTGGAGCGAAATTAAAAGTTCGGATGCCTGGGTCATCTTTAAAGTAATGGCCGAATTTGTGAACGGATTTGAAAAGCTGGCCCAGATAGGTCCCTGTGTGTCTATTTTCGGCTCGGCCCGCAGCAAACCCGATAATCCATACTACCAAGCCGCCGAAGAGATTGCCGCCCAACTGGTCAAGCGTGGCTATGGAGTCATCACAGGTGGGGGCCCAGGCATTATGGAAGCTGGCAACAAAGGCGCGGCCCGCGAAGGCGGCAAATCGGTTGGCCTCAACATAGAACTGCCCCACGAACAATTTGACAACCCCTATATTGACTCCGACAAGCTCATCAATTTTGATTATTTTTTTGTGCGCAAGGTGATGTTTGTCAAATATGCCCAGGGCTTTGTGGTGATGCCAGGGGGCTTGGGCACGCTTGATGAGCTATTTGAGGCCTTCACCCTGATTCAAACCCGCAAAATCGCCCGTTTTCCCATTGTTTTATATGGCAAAAGCTTTTGGCAGGGCCTGATTGAATGGATACGCAGCACCGTGCTGGAAAAAGAGCGAAATATTGATGCCGAAGACCTGAATTTGCTTAGCTTGGTTGATACTCCTGAGGAAGCGGTCAAAGTAATTGATGAGTTTTATCACAAATATATGCTTAAACCCAATTTCTGAGTAAGGTATTATTGGGGCATGTTTTTCACAATCAATCACTACGGGGATGGGAATTTATCTCTCAAAATTTTTGCATCATCTGGCCTTGGGAACTGGGTTTCTATGCGCCTGCCATTTTTCAAATACACTTCCTGATTTTGAAAAAAATTCCCCTTCGGCCAGGTCTGTATCACCCTTGCCATTGCCAGACACGCTTTTTTTCGCAGGAGAAAGAATACCTTTGGACAATGCCCTGGTAAGAGAAACCTTAGCGGAGGTCCTCACGATACTGGTGCATCGTCATGCGGCCACTTTGCTCAATTTGCAAAAAGCAGGGCGCTGGTTTCCGGTGATTGAAGAGGTTTTGGCCAATAATAAAATCCCGGACGACTTCAAGTACCTGGCCGTAGTAGAAAGCAATCTTTCCAACCTGATATCTCGGGCCGGAGCGGTGGGGTTTTGGCAATTTATGCCGGAAACCGCCAAAGAATATGGGCTGATTCTGAATGAGGAAGTGGATGAACGCTATGATGCCCTCAAATCAACCCAAGCCGCCGCCCGTTATTTTCGCGAAGCATATTTGCGATTCAAAAACTGGAACCTGGTGGCGGCTTCTTACAATATGGGGATGGAAGGCCTGCGGCGGCGATTGGAAGAACAGAAAGGCACCTCTTATTTTGACCTCTTTCTCAACCCCGAAACCGGCCGATACATCTACTATGCTGCCGCCATCAAGTGTATTTTTGAAAACCCAGCCTTGTATGGCTACCACCTTAAAGAAAGTGAAAAACTGAGGCCGCTGGCATTGCGCAAAATACCAGTGCAGGCACCTGTTCCTGACTTAGCCATCTTTGCCCGCCAGCAAGGGTTTACTTATTTTACGCTTAAGACCCTCAATCCCTGGCTAAG
The DNA here is from genome assembly GCA_012031215.1 of Microscillaceae bacterium. Taxonomy (GTDB): domain Bacteria; phylum Bacteroidota; class Bacteroidia; order Cytophagales; family Microscillaceae; genus JAAUUB01. Next base: position 12,682 of record JAAUUB010000076.1, read on the forward strand.
GGCCAATCGTCTGACCTTGGTTTCCGAGGCACAACCATATGAAATAAGCCTGCCCCTCACAAAGAAAAAATGAAGCCCGCCCTCCTTAGAGTTTACGGCCTTCTTTGTCGAGTTGCTTTCGCAGCCCTTCCCGGAAGTCCTCAGCCAGAATAAGGTCAGTCTGGCGATCCAGCGCCATTATCTGGCAGTAGTGTTTCACATTTTTAATGGCCGCTCCGGTGAGGTCATAGCGGCGGGCAATATCAGCCAGGTCTATACTGGTTTCCAGTTTGAACCGGCCTTGAAAAGCCTTTTGCCAAAGCAGTAAACGGGATGTTTCGTCGGGAATGGGAAAAAAAACTTCCGTTTGAAAACGGCGTAGAAAAGCCCGGTCCATGTTCGAGCGAACATTGGTAGCCAGGATGATAATGCCGGGATGGTCTTCTATTTGCTGAAGTAGGTAGGCCACTTCCTGATTGGCGTGTCGGTCGTTAGAAGTTTTGGTTTGTGTTCTTTTGCCAAAAAGTGCATCGCCTTCATCAAAAAAAGAATCCAGTCGTGGTATGCAGCCTGGTTAAAAACGTGGGCCAGGTTTTTTTCTGTTTCGCCAATGTATTTCGAGACCACCTTTGACAAATCAATCCGATACACCTCCATCCCCATTTCTTTGCCCAGCAGGGTGGTGGTCAGGGTTTTGCCTGTGCCCGAAGGCCCATAAAACAAAGCCCGGTAGCCCGTCAGTTCACGGTTAAAAAGAGGGTCTTGCTGAATCGCCTCCCGATGCTTGATCCAGGCCCTGACTTCATCCACATCGCGCTGGGTATAATAGTCTAACACCAGGTCGTCCCAATCCAGCCGGGTTTGCAGGCGTTGGGCGGGAAAGTCTGGGCTATAGTCGGGTTGATAAGGTTTTCCGGTGGTGAGCAATTGTAAGTACTCGCGGGAAACCTCAAGCGGGCCACTCAGGATGGGCTCATTGTTTCCTGGCGTAACCAGCCGGAGGATATTGGTTCGGGCAAAAAAATGGGCTTTTTCAAAAATGGCCTGGAACTGAAACCGAAGCTCCAGATTATCTCCACTCAGGATAAACGAAGGCCGTTTCGCCCGTAGGCAAAAACCCCGTATGGGTCTTGGCTTTTACTCCTCCAAATTCGGTAAAGTCGCGGTTTTGCGCATTGGGATAAAAAAACACATCCAGGGCTTCGGGCCTCACGTGAGGCGCCAGGGTAAGCACCAGAATAAGCCTTTCGGCCAGATGCATGAGCGCCTGGTTTTCTGGCGGATGATAGTGTTTTCCGTCTTGGACCAAAGCTTGCACCAAGCGGCCATAGGGCGTTTGAGGAGAAAGCTGGGGCGGGGGCATATTTTCTAAAAAAGCCCGGGAAACGCCCTGTGCGCCGCGGGGCGATTGCTCAAGGGCTTGCCGGAATTGCGCGGTGCGTTTTCCCAAAAAAAACTCAACCAGGCCAGTTCCTGTGCCAGGGCCAGGGCATTGGCCGCTGGGGCCGCCCCGAAATCTGACAAAAGTGAATTTTTTTGCAATACGCTCATATCACCCGGTTTTTGAAACTTTGTTGATGGGAATATAGTAGAGGCGGACTCTTCAGCTATAGAAAGCCCCTTTTTATCCAAACTCAGCCAAAATAGGAATATTTAGGTACAACTGAAAACGCGTTGGCTTTCAAATGCATTACAAGGCCGCAGCCAGTCTGTTGAAAACGACTCCGGTCATTGCGGGGCATTGGTTTGAACGGCAAAGCGATGCCAGGGATTTTCAAGGTTTTGCCCCGCTACATAATCGAGAGCATCCTGCACTTCCAGAAAGACATGGTGTGGGCCAAGAGCAGTCAAAAGTCCGGCGCGGTGCAGGGTGTCCCGCACAGGGCCAATAAGGCCCGTGAGCATCAAGTCCATTCCTTTATTTTGGAGCGAAGGCAGCAATTTGGCCAGCATTTCCAGGGCACTGGAATCGAGGCTGCTGATGCTTTCGGCATGCAAAATGACTAAGCGAAGTGAAGTACCTTTTTGGGCAATTTGCGCTAACAGGGTTTCTTTAAAATGGCTCAGATTGGCAAAATATAAGGCCGCATCATAGCGAAATACCAGTACCTCGGGAAGCACTTCTACCTCCGGGTGGCGGGCCACATTTCGATAAATTCTGGTTCCAGGAATACGGCCCAGCACGGCCCAATGCGGGCGCGTAGATTGATAAATGACCAGGCCCAAAGAAAGCGCGACCCCTATCAGTATGCCTTCCCGGATGCCAATACATAGCGTAATCAGAAAAGTGGCTAAGAGCATGGCCAGTTCTGATTTTTGCGCTTTCCACAGCCGGTGCGGAAAGCGAATCTCAATAAGGCGAAAAACGGCCACAAGAATGATAGCCGCCAATGCCGACTGAGGCAGATAATAAAAGAGGGGGGTTAAAAAAGCAGGGTAAGGGCAATCAATCCGGCGGCAAACAAGGCGGCCACACCAGTTTTAGCCCCTGCCTGCTCATTTACAGCCGAGCGCGAAAATCCTCCCGTGGTGGGATAACATTGAAAAAAAGCCCCGCCCAGATTGGCCGCTCCTAGGGCAATCAACTCCTGATTGGCCTCCACCTGATAATGTTGATGTCGAGCCTCGAGGGCTTTGGCCACAGAAATGGCTTCCATAAAGGCAATCAAAGCCAGGGTGAGGGCCAAAGGAAACAAATCGGCCCAATATGCGGGCGACCAGTCCGGCACACTGAAGCGCGGCATGCCCGAAGGAATATCGCCAACAATGCTCACGCCCCACTGATGCCATTGCCCTAGGCCCGCCAATGCGGTACTCAAACTCAGGGCTACCAGCGGGGCAGGAATAGACCAACGATATTTTTTATTTAATACCCCAATTCCTTGCAGTAGGAATATCGTTCCCAAGCCTATGCTTAGGGTAAACAGGTGGGTTTCGGGGATTTTCATAAGTGCCTCTGCAAGCAGATACTGTACCTGATTGCTTTGGGCAAGGGGCACCCCCAGCAAATGCTTGAGCTGGCTCAGGCCAATGATGATGGCCGCCGCCGAAGTAAATCCACTGATGACCGGACGCGATAAAAAATTGACCAAAAAGCCCAGCCTAAAAATACCCAGCAGAAACTGGACGGCCCCCATCATAAATGCCAACAAGATGGCCAAAGAAAGATAAAGCGAACTACCAGGCTGGGCCAGCGCAGATACCCCGGCCGCAACCAGCAGTGAATCCATCGCCACCGGCCCCACCGATAGCTGCCGGGAAGTGCCCAAAAAAGCATAAATGACCTGAGGCACCAGGGCTGCATACAAGCCATACACCGGAGGCAGGCCCGCAATGTAGGCATAGGCCATGCCCTGAGGAATGAGCAAAACCCCAACGGTGAGCCCGGCCGAAAGGTCGCCTTTCAGGTCTTGGCGCTGATAGTGGGGCAGCCAAGTCAAAAAAGGGAAAATTTTGCGTAAAGAAGGAGCGATCGGCATATAAGCAAAAAAATTAAAACAAGCCCTCCGAGAAACAAAAAGCCCGGAGAACCTGCCGGCTTGGTATTGAGCAATTTTAATCAAATCGGCCCATCACCCTTTTCCGGGAAAAAAGAAGCCCGAGGAGGCCACAGGCCTAGACCAGATTTTGGGTAGTAGGGCAAACGAAAGCCGTGCGGGGAATATCCGTTTCCTGCATTGCTTTAAATCCGCCGTCAATATCCACTACTTTTTCAAAACCACGGGCTTTCAGAATAGAGGCCATAATCATAGAACGATAGCCCCCGGCGCAATGCAAGTGATAGGCTTCGGCCCGGTCTAGTTCGGCCATTCGCTCATTGATATAATCAAGGGGAAAGTTAATGGCAGCCTCGGCATGTTCGGCCTCAAACTCCGTCGGTTTGCGGGCATCGAGCAGGTGAGGAACCTGTCCGGCGGCCAGCTTTTGGGCCAGCGATTCCGCCGAAATAGAAAGGATGGTATCTACTTCTTTGCCCGCCTGCTGCCAGGCTTCAAAACCTCCTTGTAGAAAGCCCAGGGCATTGTCATAGCCTACGCGTGCCAGGCGCATCACCACCTCCTCTTCGCGGCCCGGGTCGGCCACAATCAAAATAGCTTGTTGCAAATCAGGAATGAGGGCCCCTACCCAGGGCGCAAAGCTACCCTCCAGCCCAATGAATATTGAGTTAGGGATGAATCCTTTGGCAAAAGTCTGGGGCGCACGTGTGTCTAAGACCAGGGCCATTTCCTGGTTGGCAATCTCTTCAAAATCAGCTACGGACAGGGCCATCGTTCCTCTTTGCATCACTACATCAATACTGTCATAGCCTTGTTTATTCATCATCACGTTTTTGGCAAAGTACTGGGGCGGGGGCAAAATGCCTTCAGTTACTTTCTGGATAAACTCCTCTTTGGTTTTGGCTTTGAGCGCGTAATTGGTTTGCTTTTGGTGGCCCAGGGTATCAAAGGTCTCTTTGCTCATGTTTTTGCCACAAGCCGAGCCCGCGCCATGCGCCGGATATACGAGCACTTCATCCGCAAGGGGCATAATTTTGTGGTGCAGTGAGTCGTAAAGCATGGCGGCCAAATCTTCCTGGCTCAAATCTGATTTTTGGGCCAGGTCGGGCCGGCCTACATCCCCAATAAACAGCGTGTCGCCAGTGAATATGGCGTGGTCTTTTCCATTTTCGTCTTTGAGCAAAAAAGTGGTGCTTTCCAGGGTATGCCCGGGGGTATGTAGTACCTGAATGCGAAGTTTTCCCAGGAGAAGCTCTTCACCATCTCGGGCTTCATAAATCTCATAAGAAGTTTTGGCACCGGGGCCATAGACGATTTTGGCCCCGGTCTTTTGGGCTAAATCTACGTGCCCCGACACAAAATCGGCATGAAAGTGGGTTTCTAAAATATATTTAATCCGATGGCCCTGACGGGCGGCTTCTTCCAGGTAAGGCTTCACCTCCCGCAAGGGGTCGATGATGGCAACTTCGCCTTCGCTCTCAATGTAGTAAGCACCCTGGGCCAGGCATCCGGTATAAATTTGTTCAATGCGCATATAGTAAAGAGATTAATTGAGATTAAGTAAAATTCAAATTATGATATATTGATGTATTTATTACTTATTTGAAAAGAAAATTTCCGATAAATAGTTCCGATGATTCACCAGGGATTTGTTTTTGAAATTTCGCAAAAAACAGGCTAATTTTCCCTGGACTTATACAAAATTAGCTTTTCTTCTGCATCTGCAAAATATCACACTTTTAAGCCTTTTCATAGCAAATATCGCTTTTTGAAAAGCCATTTTTTGCAATTATTCGGGCTATATTTGGTCAATACCAATTCCTGACAAGATGAATTTTTTGATAGAAATATTATTGGAAAACAAGCTTTTGCTTTTGTTTTTGGTGATTGCCCTGGGCTATTTTTAGGTAAAATCACGGTAGGGGGCTTTAGCCTGGGCATAGCGGCGGTGCTTTTTGTGGGGATTTTTTTGGCTCACTGCACCCTGAGATGCTTTTGCCCGATGTGATTTATACGGTTGGGCTGGTGCTTTTTGTTTATACCATTGGCTTGCGTTCAGGGGCCAGTTTTTTTGCTTCTTTCAAAAAATCGGGGTTTAGAGATAACCTGCTGGTGGTCGGCATTTTATTGGTTTCGGCCCTGTTTACGGCCTGGGTAGGCCGCCTGCTGGCTTTGAAAAGCACCCTCATTGCGGGGGTGTTTTGTGGCTCGTTGACCAATACCCCGGCCCTGGCTTCGCTCATCGATGTATTGAAGCAAAGCCAGGCCTCGCTCAGTCCTGATGCCTTGCGCCAGGTATTGGCGGAGCCGGTCATTGGTTATTCACTCACCTATCCCATTGGGGTGATGGGAGTGTTGGTACTTTTCCAACTGGGCATGCGGTTTTGGCATATTCGCATGGCCGACGAGCAAGCCGCCACGGCCCGCATTACCGGGGTGAGCCGGCAGCCTCTTCGGCACATCAATCTGAAGATTACCAACCCTAAACTGGATGGAAAGACCATTGATGAAATTGAGGACTTGCTGGGCTTAGACCTTACGGTTTCGCGGCATTTGCCCCATTCCTCTCAGCATATTTTGATACCGGCCGAGGATACGGACCGCCTGCAGGTGCAAGACATCATCACCCTGGTAGGCACGGAAGAAGAGCTGGCCCGCATACAAAAGCAAATGGGTGAACTGACCGAGCAAGACCTGGCCCAAGACCGGGGGGAGGTGGATTACCGCCGGATGTTTGTCTCCAATCCAAAAATTGTGGGCAAAACCATTGCCCAGCTCAAGCTGCACGAACGCTACCAGGCCGTCGTTACCCGTTTGCGGCGGGGAGATATGGATTTGCCTGTGCGCGAGAGTATGGTCGTGGAAGCTGGCGACCGGGTGCGGGTCATTGCGCCTAAAGAAAATATGGAAGCTGTGGGGAAGTATTTGGGGGATTCCTACCAGCACCTTTCAGAGGTAGATTATATCAGCATTTCTATTGGCATTTCGCTGGGGCTTTTGGTGGGGATGGTGGCTATTCCTCTGCCGGGGGGCGGGCAGTTTAAGCTGGGTTTTGCGGCCGGGGCACTGCTGGTGGCCCTGGTTTTGGGCAAGCTGGGCCGTACTGGGCCTGTCATCTGGACCATGTCTTACAATGCCAACCTTACCCTCCGGCAAATGGGGGCGGTATTTTTTTTGGCGGGCATTGGCCTCAAGGCCGGCTATTCCTTTTTTTCTACTTTCCAGAGTGACGGTTTGCAGCTCATTTTGTTTGGCGCAGGCAATACCCTGCTCACGGCGGGTCTGACGATTGCCATTTGCCGTTATTTTTTTCGGATGCCTTACAATCTGATAATGGGTCTGATTGCGGCCCTGCATACCCAGCCCGCCTGCCTGGCCTATGCCAATGAAAAGGACGAAACCGGAGCGGCCAATATCAGCTATGCTACGGTGTTTCCGATGGCTATGATTGGCAAAATCTTACTGGCTCAATGGCTTCTGGGCTAGGAAGGGTCATCGTTCTCTGGCAAGGTAGAGATAAAAAAAGGCCCTTTCTTTTTCCAAAAGGGCCTTTTTTCGGTTTTATTCTACCACCGAAAACTTAATGACATTGGTACGTTGCTTTTTGGAGATAGGCATACTGGCCAGGTTGATGATGCGGTCGCCCTTGTCAATCAGTCCCTTGTCCATCAAAAAGCGTTGCACATCCTGGAAAGTGTCATCCGTTGATTCAAACCTATCATAATAAAAAGCACGGATACCCCAAACCAGGCTCATCTGGCTTACCAACTGGCGATTAGAGGTAAAGATAAAAATGTTGCACCGGGGCCGATGGCTGGCCACCCGAAAGGCTGTGTAGCCCGAACTGGTCATTCCGATGACCGCCGAGGCTTCTACATCTTCTACCAGCGAACAGGCCGCCGCAATGACCCGGTCGTTGTAATGAGTGGGCGATTTTTGTTCGGATTTGAGGTTTTTTTGGTAGATGCTGTCGGCTTTTTCTTCGGCAATTTGGATGGTTTTGCGCATTTCTTCAATCACCAGGCGCGGATACAGCCCTACGGCAGTTTCGGCACTCAGCATCAGGGTGTCGGCCCCATCCAGGACAGCATTGGCCACGTCGTTGGTTTCGGCACGGGTAGGGCCGGGGCTTGTAATCATGCTTTCCATCATCTGGGTGGCAATAATGACAGGCTTGGCGGCGGCATTGCATTTTTTTACAATCAGCTTTTGCACCATTGGCACTTCTTCCATCCCGATTTCAACCCCCAGGTCGCCCCGGGCCACCATAAGGGCATCAGAGACCGCGATAATTTCGTCCAGGTTTTGAATGGCCTCGGGCTTCTCGAGCTTGGCCACTACCTTGCAGGTTTTGTTTTTTTGGCGGATAAGGTGCTTCAGGAGCAAGATGTCAATTTGAGAGCGTACAAAAGAAAGGGCAATCCATTCCACATCGTTTTCCAGGCCAAACATCAGGTCTTCGGTGTCTTTCTCGGTCAGCGAAGGCGAAGAGATATTGGTAAAAGGTAGATTTATGCCTTTTTTAGATTTGAGCAAGCCCCCCAAAAATTATTTTGGTAACCACTTCATTGCCCGCAATTTCTACCACTTCCAGCGAGATTTTGCCATCATCCATCAGGATACGGTCGCCTATTTTCGCATCTTTGGGCAGGGCCTGATAAGTGGTGCTCACCCTTTTGGCCGTTCCAACTTCGGGCTTGTTAGTGATGGTGAGTTTTTTTCCGGTCTCGAGCATCACCTCTCCTTTTTCAACCTCGCCCACTCGGATTTTAGGGCCTTGCAAATCTTGGAGAACTGCCAGATTCAGGTTATACTCTTTGTTGATGGCCCGAATCTGCTCTACCACCTGGCGATGTTCTTCGTGCGTGCCGTGTGAAAAATTGAGGCGGAAGATATCCGTCCCGGCACGGGCCAGTTCCAGCAGCTTTTCCTTGGTATTGCAGGCTGGGCCTACCGTAGCCAGGATTTTGGTTTTGTTAAAATGCATTGTCATACGAGTCAATAGTGAATTTATTGTTTGTAAATGAAAATAAGCCATTTGCTATGCCAATCGAATCAATGGCCAAAATAAACCTTCCCCTTTTAGAATCAGAAAAAATGATTGAGAAGTTTATCATTTTTTTTTTAAAATTTTCATTCCCAATTTGTTACTACTCAGGTAGGTTGATTACAAATTTAAAGACTGATTTTGAGATACTTATGTAAGTCCGTGAGATAGATATTATTGAAACAAAATAATACGTTCTTTGTAACCCGCTGATTGTCAGATACTAAAAAACAACTAAAAGAAGCGAATGACTTTATTAAT
>JAAUUB010000077.1 GCA_012031215.1 Microscillaceae bacterium
AGGCGTTCAGCCTGACGGAGCCAGGTTTCTTTTTCTTTTTGTGCCTGCCGAAGGGCCAAGGCCAGGGGCCTCGAGCTGGGAGCGATAGAAGCCAAGAAAAATATGCCATTTTTCCGGGGCAAAATCGTGCTCCTGTTTAGGATTGGGGCTCGTCATCTTAAGGGCCAGTTGTTCTATCACTACCTCTTCTTTGTGGAGGAGAGCCAATTGGTCATCCAGGGTTTGGAGGTGAGCTTTTACGCGGGCATTTTCTTCTTCCCAGATTCTGAGCGTTGTTACAATAATTTCATCACTATACACCAATTGATGGCGCACCTGCCCCAGCCGGGCGGGGCCAATGCCGCTTAGCCGAAGGCTGTCGGGCATTAAAGAGGGTGGCAATTTAGCAAACTGCAGGCGATGGGAGCCTTTCTCGAGGTATATTTCCGCCTGCCGGGTGATTTCGGCCCGGTCGCTAAACACGGTTACGGCCACAATTTTGGAGAGCAATGGAATGGCGTTCATGTATCTTTGTTTTTGCCAAAAAAATATTTCTTTTTAGTGCCTGATGCTCTCCGGTATTAAGCTTGCTGCTTATTTTGGGCACTTCACAAAGCCTCTTCCCAGGGTTCGGCCCATCTTGCCAAAGAGAGCAAAGGCAAGTCGCTGCTGGTCTTTTTCTCGGGTTTATTAAGGGGCAGGGGCTGGTCTTTTGGGTTTTTATAGCGATTTACACCCACCAGGATATGCTTTTCCTCCTGCAAAGCCTGGCGCCGGAGCCGGGCCACCGATTCAATTTCTGTTTTAATAAAGCCCTGGGTAAAGGCGGCACTGAATCCGCCCATTTGTTCTATTTGCTGAAAGAAGGCCCAGGCTTTCTGAGCCAGGGCCACCGTGAGATAATCTATAAAATAAGAACCTGCGGCCAAATCGCTGACCTGGTCTAGGTGGGCCTCCGCTTTTAGAATAGTAGAGACATTGAGAGCAATGCGAAGTGAAAAATCATCACTTTGACCACTGATTTCGTCGTAGGGCCCTACGGTGAGGGCATTGACTCCACCAATGACGGCGGCCATGGCTTCTGTGGTAGCACGAAGCATATTATTATATGAGTCGAGGCGGCTTTTGTTGAGGGTGGTAGTACGGGCGTGGAGGCGGGCCGGGAAAAAATCTACTTCATAAGTGGCCAGTAATTGTTTCCAGAGTACTCTTAGGGCTCTGAATTTGGCTACCTCCATAAAAAAGTGGGGCCCTACGGCCAGTGAAAACTCGGTTTGTTTGAATAAAGCCTCCGTAGAAAGGGAAGCATCGCGGAGTTGGTCTATGTATTCGGTGAGCAGACTTAGGGCCAGCCCCAGCTCTTGCCCGGCATGGGCCCCAGCCAGGCCAAAGGGCTGGGCATTGAGGGTGAGGGCGCGTTGCGAAATTTTGCTCTTGCTCAGGCTGAGGAGGGCTTTCAGGGTTTTGAAGCCCGATGGGGGTTGCTGCCCTCGGTAGGTCCAGCGAGACAAAAAATCAAAATCAATGGAACCTGGCCCGTTCCATTTGGCCAGGGCATCAATCTCTTTAAAATTGAGGGGCAAAATCCAGTTGAGCCTTGTTTGCTCAAATCCTCGCAACAGCCCGGTATAATACAGGTTTTCGGTATGGCGAAGGTCAAAACATACCGCGTCGGCTCCCTGCTCGAGGGCTTTTTTGGCCAGGGCATTGGCCTCAGCGGGGACCTTGCCAACGATTTCCACCCGATTTTGCCAGCCATCAGGAAATTCGTGCGGAGCCAGCCCCGTTTCCGGGCGGTCTTCGGCAGTATAAAAAGGAGCCAGGGCAATGCCTTCATAGGTTTGGGACTGCAGGCTGTCCAGATTTTCCAGTTTCAGGCTTCGCAAAGCCTCGGCTACCCAGTCGGATTTGCCCAGAGAGGGAAACTCAGAAAAAGATAATTCACCTTGAAATGCTTCCATAATTTTATCTGCCATTATAAAGCCCCGGTAAACCAACCGGAACACGTCTAAAAATAATCAATTATTGCCACTATCCGTTTTTCCAAGCAGGCTTTTTGTTTTTTATGCCAGTGTTTGAAAATATCTGGATGGATTGATGATTCAAAATTAGCAATTTGCCACAAAATTTTACTGCCAGAGGGCAAAAACACCCCTCCGGTAGCCAAGCTTTTATTGGAGATAAGGGCGAAAATTATTTTGTGGGTTTGCCTTAAAAAATTATCTTGCCAATATAACTGATTTATCCTTACTCCTTATGAACCGACGCGATTTCATCAAAACAAGCTCACTGGCCACAACCGGCATTTTAGGGTTTCCGGCGCTCCTTTCCGCAAGCCGCCCCCAAAAAGTCTTGGTTTTGGGGGCCGGGCTGGCTGGCCTCACTGCGGCTTATCGGCTTGGCCAGCAAGGGGTAGAGGTAAGTGTTTTGGAAGCCCGCAGCCGCATCGGGGGCCGGGTCTTTACCCATACCATTGACGAGGGAAGTGGATTGAAAGTAGAACTGGGGGCCGAGTGGGTGGGCGAGTCGCATCCCAAAATTAAGGGCTACTGTGCCGAATTTGGCCTTAAGTTGCTCAACCACCAGTTTGATACCGGATTGATTCTCAATCAGAAATACGCCCCCATTGGACAGTGGCAGTATGAGGCCGAATGGCTGGCCAAATATGAAAAATTGCTGACTGATTTTAGAAGTTATTCTATCAAACAACAAAAAGACCTCGATAAAATAGACTGGTGGCGGTTTTTGCGCAAAATGGGCATCAGCGAATCCGACCTCGAGATCATCGAGCTATTCCATAGCACCGACTACGGCGAGAGCATTCGGTTTGTATCGGCTTATAGTGCCCTGGCCGAATATGCCTACTCCAGCCCCAAAGACGAAATGGATTACAAAATAGAAGGGGGCAACAGCGAACTGGTAAAGGCATTTGTCAGCCGCATTGGGGCGGAGCGTATCCATACGGAGCACCCGGTGGTAAGCATGGCCCAAGACCGGGCGGGCGTTCGGGTAACTTGCCAAAACGGGAGCCAGTGGGAGGCGGATTATGTGATTTGCACCCTGCCTGTCAGTGCCCTTTTGCAGGTACACTTCAGCCCGGCACTCCCCGCCAAGAAGCTCGAGGCCCTCGATGCTTTGATTTATGCCCGTATTATCAAGACTTCTCTGCTTTTCAAAGAGCGGTTTTGGGGCAATGAATCCCTGGATTTGCTCACCGACGGGGTGGGCCAATATTATTTTCATACTACCAAAAACCAACCCGGCCCCAAAGGTTGTCTTACCTCTTATGCCATTGGCGACAAAGCCTATGTCCTCTCAAAAATGGATGAAGCCCACAAAATTGCGGTCTTGTGCGAAACCCTTGAACCCGCTTTTGGCAAGGTGGCCCATCTGGCCGAAAAAGCGGTGAGCTATTATTGGGGGGCCGATGCCTACACCCAGGGAGCCTATGCCATTTATACTCTTAATCAATCTTTTGATTCCAAGGCGGAAATGGCCAAGCCTTTCCAGAGAATCCATTTTGCCGGTGAGCATCTGGCCGACTGGCAGGGATTCATGGAAGGAGCCATTGAAACGGGCGAAATGGCGACTCAAAGCGTAATGAAGTCTTAAACCAATAGCCGAGCCCCCAGGGCCTTGATTTGCTCCCGGAGGATGGTTTGGGTACGATTGGGGCCTACTGATACCAGGGTGATGGCACTCCCGTAGCTTCCTCAATAAACGCAATATAATTTTGCAGGGCAGCGGGCAATTGCTCAAAATGGTCTATGCCCCCAGGTCTTGCTGCCAGCCCTCAAAACGCTGATACACGGGCCGGACAGGCACATCCTGAAGACAATAAGGAAGTCGGTCGGTTCGGGAGCCGTCTTCTTGCTCATAGTGTGTGCAGACCTGTATTTCTTCAAAATCATTGAGCACATCTGCTTTCATCATCAGGAGTTGAGTTACTCCATTGAGCATCACCGCATATTTTAGAGCGGGCAAGTCCAGCCAACCGCAACGACGGGGACGGCCAGTGGTGGCACCAAACTCCCGGCCAATCTGGCGTAGTTTTTCTCCCGTAGCCTCTTGTAGTTCGGTAGGGAAAGGCCCGCTACCCACCCGGGTGCAATAGGCTTTAAAAATGCCCAGGACCTCCCCTATGTGTTGGGGGGCTATGCCCAGCCCTGTAAGGGCACCGGCTACAATGGTATTAGAACTGGTTACATAAGGGTAAGAGCCAAAGTCAATGTCAAGCATAGCACCCTGGGCACCTTCGGCCAGGATACTTTCGCCCTGTGCGATGGCATCATTGATTAGATATTCGGTATCGCAGAGTTGCAAAGTTTTGAGAAAAGCAATGGCTTCCAGAAAAGTAGCTTCTTCGGCCTGGGTATCGTATTCATAGCCCAGTTGATGCAAAAGCTGATGGTGGTGGGCCTTTAGATACTGATATTTTTCGTCAAAGTTGGGCGTGAGCAAATCGCCAATACGCAAGCCCTGCCGTCCAATTTTATTTTGGTAGGTAGGCCCAATGCCGCGCAAAGTGGAGCCAATTTTTTTCTCGCCCTTCACTTTTTCATAGGCCGCATCCAAGACCCGGTGGGTGGGCAAAATCAAATGGGCTTTTTTAGAAATAAAAAGGTTTTGGCTGATTTCCGGGGCATGCTGGCGCAGGTTTTCTACCTCGCGCCGAAAAACTATGGGGTCAATGACCAGGCCATTGCCCACTATATTTTTGATATGGGGCCGAAAAATACCGGAGGGGATTTGGTGCAAAACGTGCTTTTGGCCGTCAAACTCCAGGGTGTGCCCAGCGTTGGGCCCGCCCTGAAACCGGGCCACCACTTGAAACTGGGGGGCCAGAAAATCCACAATCTTGCCTTTGCCCTCATCGCCCCATTGCAAACCTAACAATACACTCACTGCCATAACGTATATAAAAATTAGGATTAAAAAATCAATGAAAATGGATACATCTTTCGGCGTTCATTTCTTTGGGCCGATGATAACACCAAAAAAGCCAGGCCCTCTGACCCAGCTTTTACAAAGCTAAGAAAAATCTTGGATATGCGCCGGCAAATTTTTTACAAAATCAGGGCCGGCATTAGGGTGCTCAAACGGGCAGGTTTTCCAATAATTCTATGGCTGCCTCCGGGCTATCCACGATTGTAAAAATGGCGTTGAGCTTGGTCATCAGCAAGAGCTTCTGGATGTTTTCGGGCGGGCGCACCAGCACCAGCTCGCCGCCTCGATTGCGGACTTTGGCCAGCATTCGCAGTAAAAGATTTAGGCCCTGGCTGTTGAGTAATGCTAAGGGGCGCAAATCAACGGCCACCCGCCGTATTTCATCCTCTTCAATGAAGGTTTTGAGTTGGTCAATCAATAGCAACTCAGTGCCATCGCCCAACAATTTGCCCTCGATGGCAATGAGCAGGGTTTGTGCTTGTACTTGGATACTAAAGTTCATGCTTTCGGGCGGTTATCGCATTGTTCGCGTTGGCATTTGCCATAAAAGATGAGGGAGTGATGCATAATGTCAAATTGGAGCAAGTCGCCCACCATATTTTGGATATTTTGAATCCGGGGGTCGCAAAACTCAATCACCTGGCGGCAATCAGTACAGATGAGGTGGTCGTGTTGTTTATAGCCGTAGGATTTTTCATATTGGGCCAGGTTATCCCCAAACTGATGCTTGACCACCAGGTTGCAGTCCACGAGGATGTCCAGGGTGTTGTAAACGGTGGCTCGGCTCACCCGGTAGTTTTTGTTTTTCATACTGATATAGAGCGATTCTACATCAAAGTGCCCCCCCCGGGTATAGATTTCTTCCAAAATGGCAAAGCGTTCGGGGGTTTTGCGCAGGGCCTTGCGCTCCAGATAGGCGATAAAAATATTTTTGACTTCATCGAGGGCCTGTGCGTTTGTTTCTGTGCTTGTCATAATGCTTTGAAGGGTAAGATGATTTTTGGATGCTAAGGCCCGCTTTTGCGCTGGGCATTTTGCCCGAAGTAGCTTCGTTTCTTTTTCTAAGATAGAATTAAAAAGAGGCTTTACAAAGTTCCAGGAGGCCAGGGATTAATCCTGGTCTTCCTGGTGGTCAAGCCGCGTAACCTGCTGCACGCCCTCGATGTTTTGCAGTTTTTGATAAGTTCTATCAGGTGTTCGTGGTCGCGGACATAAAGCCGGATTTCGCCCTCGAAGATGCCTTCGGCAGTTGTGCCCATTTGGATAGCGTTGATATTGACTTTCATATCGCTGGAGATGACCTGGGTTACATCGCGGGCAATACCGAGGCGGTCATTGCCCAGGATTTTCAACTCGGTGAGGAACAAGATGTCTTTTTGAGACTTCCAGATGGCATTGATGACCCGATAGGAATATTTGGACATCATCTCGACGGCATTGGGGCAGTCAATGCGATGGATTTTGACCCCTTCGTTGATGGTAATAAAGCCAAAGATATCATCGCCCGGAAGGGGATTGCAACATTTGGACAGCGTGTAAGTCATCTGGGTTTTGTCATCGCCAATGACCAGGGTATCTTTCTTCAGGTCAAAGTTGAGCGTATTGGGGTCGTGCCGGCCATTTTCTACCGGGGCTGGGGGGGCGGGCGCATTTTTAGCCTCCTGAGCCTTTTGGCGGTTCAGACGTACTTCGCAATATTGGTTCAACTGCTTGGTGCTGATATAGCCCTGTCCAATTTGAAAAACACATCCGAGAGGTTTTTGAGCTGCAAGTGCTGGGCCATCAGGTTGATATTGAGGTCGTTATATTCAAGCTTATATTGTCGGAACTTCTTTTGCACGATTTCTTTTCCGGCCAGGATCAGTTGCTTTTTTTCGTGGCGGATAAAATCTTTGATACCTGTTTTGGCCTTGGTTGTGATGACATAGCGCAGCCAGTCGGCGTTGGGTTTGGCTTGTTTGGAGTTGATGATTTCGATTTGGTCTCCGTTTTTGAGCTCATAGCTTAGGGGTACAAGGCGCTGGTTTACTTTGGCACCCAGGCAGTTGAGGCCGATGTGGGTGTGGATATCAAAGGCAAAATCCAGTACCGAAGAGCCAATGGGCAGCTTGCGCAAATCGCCTTTGGGCGTAAAAACAAAGACCTCGTCGCGGAAAAAATTATTCCGAAAAGCGGTGATGAACTCGGTAGCCGAAAGTTCCTGATTTTTTTCACGCATTTCGCGCACCGAGCGCACCCAGGCATCTAATCCTGATTCTTCTTTTTTTTCGCTGACTAGTGCCTTCGCTTTTGCCTTGTTCCTTATATTTCCAGTGAGCGGCATAGCCATATTCGGCAATTTCGTCCATGCGGCGGGTACGGATTTGCACTTCTACCCAGCGGCCCTCTGGCCCCATCACGGTGGTATGAAGTGATTCATAGCCATTGCCGCGGGGGTTGCTAATCCAGTCGCGGAGGCGGTCGGGATTGGGCGTATAAAAATCGGTTACCAGAGAATAGACCCGCCAGCAATCAATCTTTTCGTCGGGCCCCTCCGAATCAATTACAATCCGGATGGCAAAAAGGTCGTAGATTTTCTCAAAAAGAATATTTTGCTTTTGCATTTTATTCCAGATAGAATAAATAGACTTGGGCCGGCCAAATATTCGGGCCCGAAAACCCTGCCGCGACAACTGCTCTTTGAGCGGTTCAATAAACTCATTAATAAATCGATTGCGCTCTGTTTTGGTTTTATTGAGCTTATCCGCGATATCTTTGTAAACATCCAGGCGGGTATATTTGAGGTAGAGGTCCTCGAGTTCGGTTTTGATTTTATAGAGGCCCAGGCGGTGGGCCAGGGGCGCGTAGATATAGATGGTTTCGTAGGCAATCTTGAGCTGTTTGTTGCGGTCCATGCTGTGCAGGGTGCGCATGTTATGCAGGCGGTCGGCGAGTTTTATCAAAATCACCCGTACGTCGTCGGAGAGGGTCAGAATCATTTTGCGGAAGTTCTCGGCCTGCTCCGAAACCCCCAGGTTGAGGTCAAATTTTTTGGAAGATTGTATCTTGGTAAGCCCATCTACAATGAGGGCAATTTTTTTCCCAAACTGTTTTTCAATCTCCTCAATGGTCCACTCGGTGTCCTCTACCACATCGTGGAGGAGGGCGGCAGCCACGGCCGTGGGGCCTAGATTGATTTCCTCTACCACAATCTGGGCCACGGCCAGGGGGTGCAGAATGTAGGGTTCACCGGATTTGCGCCGCATGCCCCGGTGGGCCTCATGCGCCACCCGAAAGGCTTTTTGGATAAGGGCCACATCCCCCGCTTCCAGGTAAGGGATAATCTTGCGACGCAGGCGCAAATAGGCCTGCATGATCATTTTTTTCTCGGTGTCCGGGGCAGATAACGTCTCCATATTATTACAAGAAGGCCAAACTTCCGGCTGGCTTCATTCTTTTTTTGCGAAAACTATCAAGTAAAAATCCCTTCCAAAAATTGGTTTTTGCAAAGGATTGTCTATATTTGAACGCCATTTTTAAGCGGATGTGGCGAAATTGGTAGACGCACTAGACTTAGGATCTAGCGCCGCAAGGCATGGGGGTTCGAGTCCCTTCATCCGCACTTCCCAGTTATTACAGCAGCACTCAAAAGTATTTTCCCTATTTTTGCGGATGCTTTGCCAAATCACAGAATACACTTTTTGTCATTTAAAACAGCTCAATCTTGAATATCGCCTTAGAACACAAAAATCCTACGGAGGCTTTGATTAAAGTTACACTGAATAAGTCGGATTATCAACCAGATGTA
The DNA here is from genome assembly GCA_012031215.1 of Microscillaceae bacterium. GTDB lineage: Bacteria > Bacteroidota > Bacteroidia > Cytophagales > Microscillaceae > JAAUUB01. Next base: position 8,714 of record JAAUUB010000077.1, read on the forward strand.
GAAAAAAAAATCCGCGAGTACAGCAAGAAAGTCCAAATGAAAGGCTTTCGCCCTGGAAAAGTGCCGCCTAGCCTCATCAAAAAAATGTATGGCCGGGAAATGCTGATAGAAGGCGTACAGAGTAAACTGCAAAAAGAGCTTAGTGAGTTTTTGAAAAAGGAAGATATCCGTTTCTTGGGTGGCCCCCTGCCCGACTACAAAGCCTCCAGCAAACTGGATGAAGAGCTCGAGGATGAACTTATTTTCGTCTATCGCTTGGGTTTGATTCCTGCTTTTGCCCTGCCCGAGGAAGACCTGGGCGTGGAGTTTTTTGAAATCCTGGTAACGGAGGAAAAATTCGAGGAATATCTTGCCACACAACTGCAAGAATACGATATCAGCACCGAGGTGGACCAAGCCGAACTCGGGGACTTCGTGGAAGGGGTACTTCACCCCCAAGAAAGTACGGAGCCTTCGCCAGAAGAAATCGAGACCCCTGTCTGGAAAGCGAATTTTCCCATCAATAACCTGGTATTACCTCTCCGGCAGGTGAGCGAAGCCCAACAATCTCTTTTCTTGGGCGCAAAAGCTGGCGATACGCTGGTGTTCTCTTTATATGACATTTTTGATGAGCCGGAAGACCAAATTCGCTACCTTACCGGATTAGATAGAGAAGTAATCGCGCAACTGAAGGGCAATTTTGTGTTGGAAGTTCAAAAAATTACTCGCCTCCTGCCCGCTCCCAAATCCCTAGAGCTACTTCAAGAAATATATCCCCACGTAAGGGCTGAAACCGAAGAAGAATTTAAGCAAAAAATAAAAGAAGATTTTGCAAAAGGCCAGCAGCAATTGATAGATTCTATGCGCAATGATTTTTTTAAAGAGGTGCTGCTCAAAAAAATAAATCTGGAGCTTCCCCACGAATTTTTGAAAGAATGGATTGCCATGAGCCGCCAAGACAATGCCAGCCCAGAAGAAATTGAACAAAGCTACCAGGAAGAGCAGGCAGAACTGGTCTGGACGGTGATTGTCAATCAAATAAAGCGGCAGCAAAATATCACTGTCAGCGAACAAGAGGTGTTTGAGGAAGCTTACCGTTTTTTATTGCGTTATACAGAGGTCGACACCAGAACGGAAGAAGGTCTTCGCACAATGAGCGGCTTAACACATAATTTCCTATCTATGAACGAAGGCAAGCAACACCAGCTTATTGTAGATAGACTTACCGAAAATAAAGCCTTTTCTTATCTGAAAGAGTTTTATCGTGAAAGGGCGGCTTCCGTTCGGACTGTTAGCCTGGAAGAGTTTTTTCAAATCCTAAGGGAGGAAGGGGAAACAGAGGCCCGCCTTGAAGATGGCACAGAGGCCAAAGAATGGACTTCTCTGGACGAACACCCGGAGATTAACCCCGATTCGGAATAAATCCCTGCTTGGCTTTTCTCATAAATTTCGTCATTGCCGCCTCCTCAAAAGCCCTTAAGCAAATTGACCTAGGCTTTTTTTATAGTTTTGTAAAAAATTAATCCAAATCCTTATGCAAAAGCAGACTTATTTCAATAAATACGCGATTACCAGCCAAACCCAAGCCGACATCCGGAGCGAACACCGCCCCCAGGAATTTAGAAGCTACGCCCTGAGCCAGCCCGGAATTACCGGAACGGCCATAGATACCTATGTGCATCAGATTGAAAATATGACCCGGGCCGTAATTGAAGAAAGACCTATGCCTTTTCGGGAAGTAGATGTTTTCTCACGCCTCATGGCCGACCGCATCATCTTTTTGGGCTTGCCCGTCAATGACGAATTTGCCAATATCATCATCGCCCAATTGCTCTTTCTCGAATCGCTGGATGCCAAAAAAGACATCTTGCTTTACATCAACAGCCCAGGCGGCTCGGTGTATGCGGGCATGGGTATCTATGACACCATGCAATATGTGCGCCCGGATGTGGTAACCATTTGTACGGGCCTGGCCGCTTCTATGGGGGCTATTTTGCTGGCCGGGGGAACCAAGAGCAAGCGCTCGGCCCTGGAGCACGCCCGCGTGATGATTCACCAGCCCATGGGCGGGGCCGGGGGGCAAGCCTCCGACATCGAGATTTCCGCCCGGCTTATTCTCAACCTGCGCAATGAGCTTTACGGCGTTTTGGCCAAACACGCCGACAAAACCGTGGAGCAGATTGCCGAAGACTCGGACCGCGACTACTGGATGACCGCTCCCGAAGCCAAAGCCTATGGCTTGATTGACGAAGTGCTTGTCCGGTCTTAGACCAAACACAACCCTGGCCTGGTTTTGGTCAGGAATATTTGTTATCGGGGGCAGAGGGCCTTTGCGGGGCTGCCCCCGTAATAATCAATGAACGCTGGCTTTTCTTTGTTTAAAAAAAAACTTCATCCTTAGACATGGCTCAATTAATCTGCTCTTTCTGTGGTAAGCAAAAAAATGAGGTAATGATTATTGTATCGGGCCTCAACGGGCACATCTGCGATGAATGTGTATTCCAGGCCCACCAGATTGTGCTGGATGAAATGAAGCCCAAAACGGAAGGCAAGCCACCAAAGTTTAACCTCATCAAGCCTGCCGAGATGAAAGCCCACCTCGACCAATATGTCATTGGGCAGGATGAGGCCAAAAAAGTGCTTACCGTGGCGGTTTACAATCACTACAAGCGGATTATGCAAGCCAATAATGAGGAGGATGAAATTGTCATTGAAAAATCAAACATCATCATGGTGGGCGAAACGGGCACGGGCAAAACCTACCTGGCCCGCACCCTGGCCAAAATCCTGCAAGTACCCTTTTGTATTGCCGATGCCACCGTGCTCACCGAAGCTGGCTATGTGGGCGAAGATGTAGAAAATGTGCTGACCCATCTCCTGCAAGCCGCCGATTATGACGTGGAAGCCGCCGAAAGGGGCATTGTCTATATTGATGAAATTGACAAAATTGCCCGCAAATCGGCCAACCCCTCCATCACCCGCGACGTGAGCGGCGAAGGCGTACAGCAGGCCCTGCTCAAAATGCTGGAAGGCTCTAATGTGAACGTGCCCCCTCAGGGCGGGCGCAAGCACCCGGAGCAAAAAATGATTCCTATCAATACCGAAAATATCTTGTTCATTTGTGGGGGAGCTTTTGACGGTATTCAACGCCTCATCAGCAGCCGCATGAAGCAACGCCCGCTGGGTTTCAACAAGGAAGGAGAAGAACAGGAAACGGATACAGAAAACATCCTGCAATATGTAACGGCCCAGGACCTCAAAAACTTTGGCCTCATCCCCGAGTTAGTGGGCCGCCTGCCTATTCTGACCTACTTGCGTCCTCTCAATGAAGAAAGCATCCGGCGCATCCTGACCGAACCTAAAAACGCGCTCGTCAAACAATACCAAAAACTCTTTGCCCTCGAGGGCATACAGCTTAAATTTAGCCCCGAAGCCCTTGATTATATTGTCAAAAAAGCAATGGAGTCGCGCCTGGGCGCGCGCGGCCTGCGTTCTATCTGCGAAGCCGTGATGACCGATGCAATGTTTGAGTATCCTTCGCGTAAAGATATTCGCCATCTAACCGTTACGCTCGAGTACGCCAAAGAAAAATTTGAACATTCCACCCTGAGCCACCTGAAGGTCGCTTCCTAGTTTTGACCTAAATCAGCCTCGCCTTTGTATGGATGCGCCCTTGCCTGAATTTGAAATTCGACTGCCCTTGTTTGAAGGCCCTTTTGACCTGCTTTTATTTTTTATAGAGCGGCACGAAATTGATATTTATGACATTCCGATTGCCCAAATCACGGATGATTTCTTAGCGTACCTGGCCCATTTAGACCGCCTCAATATTGAGGTAGCCAGTGAATTTATCCTCGTGGCGGCTACATTGATGAAAATCAAAGCCCGGATGCTTATCCCCAAAGAAGCCGAAAATCCTGAAGAAGACCCTCGCCAGCAATTGGTAGATTACCTGCTGGAATACCGCCAGTATAAATCGGTGCTGGAAGTTTTTGAAAGCCTTGAACACGAACAATTGCAGAAAGAAACACGAGGCAACCTGCCCGAAGACCTGCACCGGATAGCCCAAACCCAAAACGAAGACGAAGAACTGCATCACCTCGACCTGTACCGGCTCTTGAAGGTCTATGAAGGCCTGCTTTTTCGCTATGAGAAGGTAAAGAATGCCCCTGTACACCAGGTAAGGCCTTATCCTTATACAGTGCAAGGACAAAAAGAATGGCTTCTGACAAAATTGAGCGGACAATCCCGGTGCAGCTTTGAAGAAATTATCCAAGAAATTCCTGACAAAATGGGAGTCATCTTTAACTTTTTGGCGATGCTTGAATTATTACAAAACCGTTTCATAACTTTGTGGGTGGGAGAAGGATATAATAATTTTTGGCTTGAAGCCGCACCCCTGACCTCTAACCTGAAAGAAACGGAGTAATCATCCCAAGTATGACCATTTGGCTGGCCCAGCCAGTATTATTTGAACAAAAGACATGACCCAAAAAGCCATTCAGGATCCTGACCAGGAAAATCCCCTGTTGCGTAGTCTGCGGCCCAATCGTATCATTATTCCCATCTTGCTGGGCCTGGGGGTGGCGGGCTATATGCTCTACCAGGACATTGTGGGTCAGAATCTTATCGAGAATTTTCGGCAACCCAACCTCTTTTGGCTTTTTATGGCCTTGCTCTGTCTTCTGGTGCGCGATGGTTTTTATATCTACCGGATTCATTACCTCACCCGCAAGGGCCTGAGCTGGAAAGGAAGTTTTTACACCATTATCTTATGGGAATTTTCTTCGGCCATTAGCCCTTCGGCAGTGGGCGGCACGGCCCTGGCTTCTTTTCTATTGCTCAAAGAAGGTTTGAGCTTTGGGAAATCACTGGCCTACGTGCTGGTATCGGCCATTTTGGATAATTTGTTTTTCATCACCGCCGGGCTCCTGATTTTGCTGCTCAATGTATTGAATGTATTTCCCAATGGTATTTTTTACCTTGATGGGGTAAGCCCGGAAATTACGGCTACTTTACGCTACACCTTTTACATAAGCTTTACGGTCATTGCGCTCTACAATCTGTTGATGGTATATGGCTTGTTTGTACGGCCCCAGGTCATCAAAGGGCTTTTTTTTAGAATCACTTCGCTTCGCTGGCTGCGGCGCTGGCGGCGGGCAGCTATCCGGCAAGGCGACGAACTGGTCATTGCCTCGGACGAACTTAAAGGCATTGGCTGGGCTTACTGGACCCGGGCGGTGGTCTCTACGCTCCTGGTCTGGACCGCCCGCTACCTCATTGTCAATTGCCTCATTATGGCCTTCTTTTCGGTGAGCCTGGCCGATAACGGACTGATTTTCTCTCGCCACGTGGTTTTATGGGTAGTCCTGCTCATCGGGATTACACCGGGAGCCGCCGGCATCGCCGAATACGCTTTCAAAGGATTTTTTACCCCTTTTGCTGGCGGTATGACCACTTTTATCGCCGTACTATGGCGGATGATTACCTATTATCCTTACCTGATACTGGGGGTTCTCTTTCTGCCCCGCTGGCTCAAGCGGGTGTTTGTGGATAAGCCCGCTCAGGACCCGCTGGTTTCTGCCGAAAAGTAAACCAACCTTTTTTTCGTTTTCACACAAACAAAGCACTTTGAAAAATAAAGGCAAAAATCCCTGCCTGGCCTAGAAAGGCCAGGGTGGGATGGCTAAAAGTTTTTTGGCTTCTGTGAAGTAACCTTTATTTCGCATCTTGCTAAAAAGTAAGTTTTTTAGCAAAATAATGCTATTTTGAAATTATTCTCCCGAGCTACCCAAGCGGTAAACCAGGCTTTGCCCCAAAACAAAGTCTTCCCGTTTTAGATTTGTACTAAATACCCAAACCATTTTAAACAAAATCATGAAAAACGTTCTTTTTGGCTTTTTGCTAGGCTTGGCTTGTCTGAGTGGGCTAAAGGCACAGGAAAAATTTACGGTGAGTGGCTACCTGCGGGATGCCCAAACCGGCGAAACCCTCATCGGCGCAACCGTAGCCGTGGAAGAACTCAATACCGGGGCCACCACCAATGCCTACGGATTTTATTCTCTCTCTCTCCCAAAGGGTACTTATACCCTGGCCTTTAGCTACTTGGGTTATGTGTCTTTGCGCCAAACCATTGACCTGAAGGCCAATCTTAAAATTGATAAGGAACTCACCGAAAGCAATACCCAATTGCAAGACATTGTCGTAACGGGAGTGGCCGAAGACGAAAACCTGACCCAGGTGCAGATGAGTGTCAACAAACTGGACATCGAGACCATCCAAAAAATCCCCGCCCTGCTGGGCGAGGTGGATGTTATCAAAAGTATTCAGCTTTTGCCCGGGGTGAGCACCGTAGGCGAAGGAGCCACGGGCTTCAATGTGCGCGGGGGCGGGGTAGGCCAAAACCTGGTCTTGCTCGACGAGGCGCCGGTCTATAACAGTTCGCACTTGTTTGGCTTTTTTTCTGTCTTTAATCCTGATGCCGTGAAGGATGTGAAACTGGTGCGTGGCGGCATTCCGGCCCAGTATGGAGGTCGGCTTTCCTCCATTCTGGATGTGCGGATGAAAGAAGGCAATAGCAAACGCTTTGCGGCCTCGGGGGGCATCGGGGCTATTTTTAGCCGCCTTACCCTGGAAGCACCCATTGTCAAAGACAAGGCTTCGTTCATTGTCGCCGGGCGCCGGTCGTATATCGATATCCTGGCCCGGCCCTTTCTCAATGAAGACCTGCGCAATTCTGATTTCAATTTTTATGACCTCACCGCCAAGGCCAACTGGAACATCAATGCCAATAACCAGGTTTTTCTTTCGGGCTATCTGGGCCGTGATGTGTTTAATGCTGACAAGTTTTTTCCTCAAACTGGGGAAACGCCACCGCCACCCTGCGCTGGAATCACCTCTTCAATGACCGCCTCTTTGCCAACTTTACGGCCTTCTATAGCAATTATGATTATGCCCTGGGTTTTCAGGATGAGGAAGGTGGCGATGATTCTTTTGACTGGGAATCGCGCATCATTACTTACAGCTTCAAGCCGGAGTTTAGCTATTACCTCAGCCCCCAAAACAACCTGACCTTCGGCGGACAATTGCTGGTGTATGAGTTTGAACCGGGTACAGCCACCGGGATTAGCGTGGGGGAAGTATCCGAAATCAAACTGGATAAAAAATACGCCCTCGAGGGCGCGCTTTATCTGGGCAATGAGCAAAACATTGGCAAGCGCATCACCCTGCAATACGGCCTGCGCTATTCCTTCTTCAATTATACGGGCGATGGAACGGCCTATGAGTTTGCTGAACCCGAAACCCCCGGTGCGCGCCGGACGTGATAGACGCAGAGGAGTTTGAGCAATGGGAGAGCATCAAAGTGTATCACAACCTAGAGCCGCGCTTTGCTCTCAATTACCGTCTCAATGAACAAATTGCGCTCAAGGCCAGCTACAACCGCATGGCCCAGTACCTGCACTTGGTTTCCAATACGGTAGCCTCCACGCCCCTCGATGTTTGGACCCCCAGCACCAACAACATCCGCCCGACCTTGCTGGACCAATATGCCCTTGGCTATTTTCATAATTTCCGCGATAACAGCCTGGAGTTTTCGGTAGAAGCTTATTACAAAGACTATCGCGACCTGGTAGGCTATATTGACAATGCCGATTTGCTGCTGAATTTTTTCCTTGAGGGCGACCTGCTCCGGGGCGATGGCCGCGCTTACGGACTGGAATTTTATTTGCGCAAAAAACGGGCAAGTTCAATGGTTGGCTGGCTTATACCCTGGCTCGCACCGAAGAGCGCTTTGAAGGCATCAACCAGGGCGACTGGTATCCGGCCCGTTTTGACCAGACCCACAATATCAACGTGGTGGCTTTTTATGACCTTAACCCACGCTGGAGCTTTTCGGCCAATTTTGTGCTCATTTCAGGCACCCCGGCCACTTTTCCTACCTCCCGCTTTGGTTTTCAGGGCATAGAAGGGGTGCCGCATAATGCCGAAGAACGCCGCAATAACTACCGCATTCCCATGTATCACCGCCTCGATCTCTCGGCTACGCTCCACGGCAAAAAAAACCCGTAAAGATGGCCGTCCCCGCAAAAACGAAGATTACTGGGTTTTTTCGGTGTATAACGCCTATAATCGCCGAAATCCCTTTTCTATTACCTTCCGCAACAACCGCGACAATGCTTCCATTACCGAGGCTGTGCGGTTTTCAGTCGTGGGCAATTTCATCCCTTCGGTTTCTTACAATTTCAAATTCTAAATTTTTCACCCGATTAAATGCTTTCTAACAATATGAAATCTTTTGCCTGGTTTTATCTCCTGATGGCGGGCACGCTCCTCTTGCTGAGTGCCTGCGAAGATGTGATAGACATTGATTTGGACGAAACGCCCCCCCAACTGGTGGTGGATGCCTGGATTACGGACCAGCCCGGCCCCCAAACGATAAAGCTACGCCTGAGCCAGCCTTATTTTGAAAATGAGCCTGCACCAGCTGTAACTGGTGCCATTGTGGAAATTGAAGACGACCTGGGCAATGTTTATGACTTCGCCGACCCAGACCAAAACGGCGACTATGTCTGGACTCCGGCTGCGCCTGGCGAGGCCCTGGGGGCACTCAACCGAAGCTATACCCTGAGGGTGAGCTACCAGGGTGAAACCTTTCAGGCCACTTCCCAAATCAACCGTGTCCCGGTCATAGATTCATTGGTCTATGAATTTCGGGAAGAAGAACTGGGTAATCCGGCGGCTTATTATGCCCAGGTATATGCCCGCGATTTTGTAGGTTCGGGCGATACTTACTGGATTCGTACTTTCAAAAATGGAGAGTTGCTGAGCCGGGGAGGCGATATCAATATTGCCTATGATGCCGGATTTAGTGCCGGGGGCAACGTTGATGGCCTGTACTTCATTACGCCTATTCGCGAAGGCATCAATCCCTTTCGCCTGGATGAAAATGATGAAGCATTGCCGCCTTATGAATTGAGCGATTCTATTTATGTAGAAATCTATTCCATCACCAATGAGGCCTTTTTCTTTCTTCAGCAAGTACAAACCCAACTGACCAATGGAGGACTTTTCGCGGTCCCTACTACCAATGTGCCTACCAACGTAGTGAATGTTAATCCCAATTCGCCCGTCAAGGCCCTGGGCTATTTCGGGGCTTCGGCAGTGAGTGCGGCCGGGGTCAGAATTGAGGAAGAATAATCCAACCCCCCCAGTGGAAAAATCTTTCCCAATGCCCCCAAGGGGATTGGGATTTTTTTCCGAAAGGCACAAAGAAAAGGAGGATGGAAAGCAAGCTAGGAATTTCGGAGTACTTTTAGTTGTTTTCCCTCCATCCTTAGGACAGGGCGGTAGCCAGGTTCTACATATAAACGGTCGGAGCAAATCGTGTCTTGCCGGGTAAAGATACAAACCTGCATCGTTCCTTCCCCTTTTGCGGGCATTGAAGTTGGACGTTTTGCGGCGTGCCTATCTGGGCTTTGTAAAGCGTATTTCGCCCTTCTGGGGTCTGGGTAATCAGCAAAATCTTTTCTACGTCCTCGGGCGCATCCAGGCTTAGGCTTACGATTAGTTGCTGAGAGTCATAAGAGCTAACTAAACAGGTCATTGTGAGGAATATTACTACCCCAAAAAAGCCGCCAGAGATTGTTTTTTTAATGAGATAGTTGGAATGCATGTGCAGGATTTTTGACAGGAGGCTTTTGTGATAAAAAAGCAGGGCACCAAGAATTTTTTAAAATTGCTTGCGTATTTTTGAAGAAATAAATTTGTTTTGTTTTGTTTTGATAAAACTTCCAAAAAGCCACTACTCCCTGATAGGTGGCTTTTTTGTGGTACGCGCAATATCCTTGTGAGGGTTGTCTTTGAATCGCAATAGTTTTTTTATGAAAATATTTATTTCCTTATCAATCATCCTGCTTCTCTGGAACAGCCAGCTTGCTTTTGCGCAATCAGACTTGGCAGCCGAAGAAAAGGCGGTATTGAAAACCGTTTATGCCCTTTTTGAGGGGATGCGGGCCGGCGACAGCCTGCAGGTCAAGGCCGTATTTCACCCTCAGGCCCGCCTTATGACCACTTCGGTCTCGTCTCAGAACCAGGAAACGAGCGTGCGGGAAGAATCGCCCTGGGATTTTGCCCGGGCCATAGGCCAGCCCCACGACCAGGTGTATGACGAGCGTCTGCGGACAAGCGAAGTCAGAATAGACGGTCCGCTGGCCACTGTTTGGACCGAATATACTTTTTACCTCGGTGAGCAAAAGAGCCATTGTGGGGTCAATGCTTTTCAACTCATAAAAACCGCCGCAGGCTGGAAAATCCTGCTGATTACGGATACCCGCCGCCGCGAGCCTTGCCCGGAGGGAAGGTAAACACTCCAAAAAAGCCAGGGTTTTTTTGCGCATCTAAGATTTGTGCCGGTCTATGTTTTTCTCTCCTTGCCCACTTTGGGCGTTCGCTTGAGATACCAATTTTTTATAAACTTCCAGTTCCTTTCCCTTAATCGTAGGCATGCCGAATATTCCGGCTTTTTATCTAAATTTGTTTAAATTTGGTATTTAAAAAATTAAATTCTGAAAAATATGAGTCGATTTCAGGGAAAAACGGTTTTCATTACCGGGGCCAGCCGGGGCATTGGCAAGGCCATTGGCTTGCGACTGGCCCGCGAAGGGGCCAACATCGTGATTGCGGCCAAGACCGCAGCACCACATCCCAAGCTACCGGGCACTATCTTTAGTGCTGCCGAAGAAATGGAACAGGCCGGAGGCCGGGCCTTGCCCCTGGTGGTGGATGTCCGGGAAGAGGAGCAGGTGCAGGCCGCCGTCGATAAAACCCTCGAGACTTTTGGCTCGCTGGACATTCTGGTCAACAATGCCAGTGCCATCCAACTCACGGGCACTTTGCAAACGGATATGAAACGCTATGACTTGATGCATCATATCAATACGCGGGGCACATTTCTAACTTCCAAACTGTGTATTCCTCATTTATTGAAATCGGACCTGGCCCATGTGCTCAATCTTTCGCCACCCCTCAATATGGAAACGCGCTGGTTTGCGCCCCATGTGGCCTACACCATGGCCAAATTCGGGATGAGCATGTGTGTGTTGGGTATGGCGGGCGAGTTTAAAGGAAAAGTTGCCTTTAATGCCCTCTGGCCTCGGACGGCCATCGCCACGGCGGCGGTCAAAAATGCATTGGGTGGGGAGCCGATGATGCAAAAATCGCGCACGCCCGAAATTATGGCCGATGCTGCTTTCTACATCTTCTGCCGGGACAAAAGCACCTGCACAGGCAATTTCTTTATTGACGATGCCTTGCTGCGCGAAGAAGGAATAGAAGACTTTGGCCAATATGCCTACAGCCCAGGAACTAAGGACGAGGATATGATTCCCGATTTTTTTATTTAGTTTTTTCTTTGGCTCAAAAAAAGCCTTCGCGAAGGGCGAAGGCTTTTGCTTAGACTGAGGCCAGGGCTTTTTTTGATTTAGGCCCCAATTTCAACGCGGCGAAACCCATTCACTTTCAGCTCGCCACTGATTTCTTTGAGCAATTGGGCAATGGTCTTGGAATTGTCTTTCACAAATTGCTGATGCAAAAGTGTGTTTTCCTGATAAAATTTCTTGAGCTTGCCTTCAGCCACTTTGTCAATGATGTTTTCGGGCTTGCCTTCTTGGCGGGCCAGTTCGCGGCCTATTTCCATTTCCCGGTCTTTGATTTCCTGGGGTACATCGCTTTCGTCGAGCGCAACGGGCTTCATTGCCGCTATCTGCATGGCAATGTCTTTGCCTACCTGTTCTACCTCGTGGCTACCTATACCTACCAGACCTACCAGGACCCCCACTTTGTTGTTGGAGTGGAGATAAGTCAGCACCTTGTCCGCCTGGACAAATTCGTAAGCGGAGATTTCAATTTTTTCGCCTACCTTGCCCATAAAGTCGTTGAGGATGTCTTGGACAGGGCGGCCTTCGGCCTCGGCTTGCAAGAGGGCTTCTACGCTGGCCGGGTGTTGGGCAAGGGCGGTGTTAAACACTAATTGGCCCATCTGGAGAAATTCTTCGTTTTTGGCCACAAAGTCGGTTTCGCAGTTCAAAGCCAGTACCAATCCTTCGGTAGCGTCTTGGTTGGTTTGCACAAAAACGGCTCCTTCGGAAGCTTCTTTGTCAGCTCTTTTAGAGGATACTTTTTGGCCTTTTTTGCGCAGAATGGTTACCGCTTCCTCAAAGTTGCCATTGGCTTCTTCGAGCGCTGCTTTGCAATCCATCATGCCGGCACCGGTCAATTCGCGCAGTTCCTTGACCATGGATGCGGTTACTTCAGCCATTGTCTTACTCCAAATTTTCAACGTTAGGGAAACGGCCGCGCTCTGGAATGGGTTGTTCCCGGCGCGGCCGTCACATCAGGTTTTAGGCGGCCGGGACTGCTTCGCCTTCGGTTCCTTCGACCGGAAGCCGTTCCATCGGTGCTCTTTTACTTTCCCCCCATAGGTGGAGGCCGATTCAAAAACCTCTACCTTAAAGCCCATGTTGGCTAATCGTATAGCCGTGGCCATACCCGCAATTCCTGCGCCAATCACCGTTGCATTTTTAACCATTATTTTTTTTGTAGTTGTTTATCTAATTACATATTCAGGATTTACCCATTTTAAAAAAAGCTTATGTTAAAGTTTACAGTTATGATTTTTTCTTTAAAAAAGTAATCTTTACAATGGCATTAGGGGGCGAGTTTTTTTGATAGATGATAAATTAAGC
>JAAUUB010000292.1 GCA_012031215.1 Microscillaceae bacterium
ATTGCGACTTGCAGGGCTAATCTCATTAGTTTCCACTAATTCGTTAAAAAGCCGAAAGGCAAATTCCACTAAAACAAGGATTGCGACATTATAGTGATAGATTTTTGTTAGAAAATCACTTACTTTAGGCTTCTTATTTCAAACTAAAAAACATTCAATATGAGCGAGCGTAAATATTTTTTTGCCGAAGCTGTGCAAATAAAGATAAACGGAAAATGGGTTACCAAACTAGCCACCCCGCAACCCAAGATGACCGAAAAGGAAAAACAAGCGCAAAAAGCCCGCCTCCAAAAAGCTGAAAAGAAGCTGACTGTGGCAATGGAGCAGTTTATGGCAAAAAATACAGGAGAACCAAGCCAATGAGCAAAAAAAAAACCTAAGGGTTTATTCACTTGCGGTAACCTCGTTAGAGTGAATAATAAGCTAATGACGAAACTAGCTGACCCTACCACTTTTAACCAAAAACGTAAGCCTGTTAGCAAAAAGACTAGGGAAATGCTTGACAGAGAGCACGAAAAGAACCTGAAAATACTACGAGAAATGTTCCCTCATCTTAACAAAGAAAACTCACCTAATGACCAAAACAACCCAACAACTGAATAGAATCTTACTGGCTACTGCCAAAATGGAGGTAGAAAACTTCATCAAAGATAACTTCAGAAATGAAGGCTTTGCGGATAAAAAATGCCCGAAGGCAAATTCCACTAAAACAAGGATTGCGACTGCACAATCGCCATCGTGTCCGAGAGGGAGGCGGTTTTTTTATATCATGCCGTCTAGCGTTCCCATTACATTCCCCACATTTGTAACCAACTCATTAAAACCCTGCATTTTTCTTTCCAGCTTACAAAAGCAGTTTCCGACTGCTAGTTTATCAAACTGATTAAACACTGCGCTACACTCATCCGTAAGCCTTACGATATACTCGAGGTTCATTATCCTAGATTTAAAATTATGGAAGAGGCTTATACACAGCTTGCAATTGCTTTTTTTGCTACCGTTGCGGGCTATTTTGTTTTCTTGTATCAACTAGGCAAGCCCGATAAGAAGGACTAGCCCCTTTTTTGGCTTGCTTTTGCTTCCTCTTGCCTTGCCCAGACAAGGTGCCGAAAGACAAATTCCACTAGAACAAGGATTTCGACCTGAAAATGTAATAAATACCGGGGGGATATTGGCCGATTGGCCAATTCCACGAATAAGCGCAAGGCAAATTTAAGATGCACAATCGGCCAAGAGCAGGCGGGCCAAGGTCAGAGCCACCCGAAGGTTTTCGGCTTCTTCCGGGCTCACATTGGCAAAAACGGCAAATTCAACCCGCCCTTTTTGCACCCGAAGGCACTGCCCAAAGGTATCCCAGACGGCCTGATGTCCTACCTGGTCTATTTTCTTAAACCGTGGTCGGGACAACCACGCCGACACCGAAGCCGGAGGACGTGAAGAAGGCTTTTCCCGAAGCACCGAATCCTGGGCCAAGGCCTCCTGAATACGTTGGCGAAGCTCGGCCTCGGTCTGGCTTTTCTCGGCTTGCGCCAGGTCCTGGTATTGTTCCGCAAACCGCGCCCGAGCCAGGGCGGGCGTAGGAGCCCGACGAACATGCCCTATGCCAATCCGATTGGCCACAGGCACCTCCAACAACTGGCCATTGCTCAAATCAGGGATGTATTCTTTTCTTTGCCCTTCGCCCCATACCCACTCAAAAATATGGGTTTCCGGGCTGTTCTTCGGCTGATGATAGCGGGCTTCGGCCTGCGGCAGGCGGGCTTTGAGGCAAGCTTCGGCCCGAGCCTTGGGCAAAAGCTGGTCTAGCTGGCCAATCTGCTGAGCCAGACATTCACCAGAAGGGCGCAAAGCCCCGGGCAAAGCCGCCGGATTTTGTTCGGGCGGGGTTTGTGTTTGGCAGGCCCATAGTCCCAGACAAAGTATCCATCCCTTTGTTCTCACGCGCTTTCATCGATTTGGTAATGCTGTATATCTACTTCGGGCCAAATTGGGCCTTTATCCATCAAGAAATCGGCAAACATCTCGGCCAGATAGGGGGCCAGGCTCAGCCCTTTGGTGCCAAAGCCATTGAACAGGGCCAGGGCCGGAAAACGGGGATGCAAGCCCATGAGTGGGCGGCGCTGTTTGGTGGCCCCGCGCAAGCCCGCCCTTTGTTCCAAAATACGAAAGGGCATTTTCAAAAATTTTTTCAGCTCCTGCGAAAGATACTGACGACTGGTCATAGTGGGCAAATAATGCAGGGCCTCGCGGCTTTGGTAAGTGCCCGACACCAAAAACCGATGGGGAGCCACCGGAATCAAAAAAACGCCTTTTTTGATGGCTTCGGACAAGGGCGGGGCCGAGGGGATTTCTATCAAAAGCCACTCCCCCTTGTCGGGCCGAAAAGGCAAATGCCCAAACCAGGGATTGCGCACCACGCGCGCGCCTTCGCAAAAAACCACCCGCCGGGCGGTGATGCCCTGCCAAATCACGCCTTCGGGCCTTAGCCGCAAATCTTCGTATCGGAAGTGAGCCGCTTGCCAAAGCCCCCGGCTTTGCAAAAACTGGCGATAGGCCGCAATCAGCAAAGGGGCATTGACGTGCAGGGCCTGCTGGGTGCGCCAGCCTTCGTAGGGCAGGTCCAGATAAGGCGCATAGGCCTGCAAATCGGTCTGGGCCTGGATAAAGGCCTGCCAGGAAGGCAAGTCTTTCTTGACTTGCCAGTCATTGTATTGACGCAGATTGTCAAAAGGACGAAAAATCTCCATTTCGCGCCAAAAATCTGCCGACAGGCTTTGGGCCAAGGCATGGTAATAGGTTTTGAGAAAAGGAAATAGGGCTTCGGCCTGCCAGGTCTTGACCAAACGTCGGCCCGTTATCGGATTGCACATACCCGAAGCCGCGTGGGAGGCCGTGTATGGGCTATCCTGGTCAATCACCCGGAGGGTGGCGCCGCGCTCCAGCAAAGCCCGCGACAAGGCCGTGCCCGCAATGCCTTGCCCAATGATAAGAAAATCTAGCATATCCGGGGCTTTTCCACCAAAAATATCATTCTTTCGGACACTTGGGCTTCATACGCCGATAAGGCATAATTGCCCCAAAGGTGCACCAGGTTGAAGCCCACCGCCTCAAAATAGGCCAAGAAAGTGGCTTGGTCCAGGGCGCGCACCCTTTCCTGAAAATGATACGCCTGCCCCTGGTCTCGAAAGCAAATGTCTTTGACAATAAAACCTCTCTGGAGCGACTTACGGATTTCGAAGTCAATGCCGCCTTTGGTTTTTAACTCATAGGCTTTCATTTCGGCCAGGGTACGAACCGGATTCAGAAAATCAAGCAAAAGCTGCCCGCCTGGTTTTAGTTGGGCAAAAACGGCCCGCAAAGCCCGCAAATCATCTTCGGCGGCCTCGAAATACCCAAAGCTGGTAAAAAGATTGAGCACAAAATCAAAAGACTCCGGGGCAAAGACCTCGCGCATATCTTGCACCCGAAACTGAAGGCGTTCATTTTCAAATTGACGGGCAAAGGCAATATTTTGGGGCGATAAATCTACGCCTAGCACCTCAAAACCCTGCTCATGCAAATAGATGGCATGGCGGCCTTTGCCACAGGCCAGGTCTAACAGGCGGTGCTGGGGCGCAAATTGCAATCGCGCAATGAGCTGGTCAATAAAAAACTGCGCTTCGGCATAGTCGCGGTCCTGATACAAAATATGATAATACGTCGAGTTGAACCACTGGCTATACCATTCGTCGGTAGGCGACAGGGGCGTATCACAGGCAAGCAAGGCATCTTTCACGGCTATCCAGTATTTTGTAAAGGTTTCAAGGCAGCATTATTTTAACAAAGAGCTAACAATAAAAAGGCCGTTTCGGTTTGCCCAGCGCCCAAACTTGGGCGGAGAATCTTCGAGAAGAAACTTTTGCCCATTCCATTATTTCTTTGTTTATGCCCTTAGATTTCCAAACTCCTTAAACC
>JAAUUB010000078.1 GCA_012031215.1 Microscillaceae bacterium
ACCTCCGGCTATCCTTTTTTGGTGTCTAAACTCTGTAAAAACATTGCCGAATACATCTTGCCCAAAAGAGAAGACAAATCAAATGGACGCTGGAAGAGGTAGAAGAAAGTGTGCAACTTTTATTAAAAGAAAATAATACCAATTTTGATAGTTTGATTAAAAACTTAGAAAACAACCAAAACTTATGCAATTTGGTAGAAGCCATCATCTTAGAGGGTAGAAAAATTCCTTACGACCCCAATGAAGCCACCATAAGATTAGGACAAACTTATGGCATCTTTCAGGGCAATGGCATTATCAAGATACACAACCGCGTCTATGAACAGTGTATTTATAACTATCTCACGGCTAGGCGTTTACAGGCTATGATTAATGAAAAAAAATACAACTTTGGCGACCAATTCCTCACAGATGAGGGCAGTTTGGATTTGGAGCGGGTCTTGCGCAAGTTCCAAAGTTTTATGAAAGAGCAGTACAGTAGCAAGAACAATCACTTGATAGAACGCGAATGGCGATTGATTTTCTTGGCTTTCTTGAAGCCCATTCTCAATGGGCAGGGACACGATTTTAAAGAAGTAGAAACTTCCGAAGAAAAGCGTTTAGACATAGTAGTTACATATCTGCACTACAAATACATCATAGAACTCAAACTTTGGCGGGGCGAAAAAGCCCATCAAAAGGGTTTGAATCAATTGGCGGGCTACCTGGAAAAACACAGCCTAAGCCAGGGCTATTTGCTCATCTTTGACGATAGAAAACAACCCTCTTGGAAAGAAGAACTCATCCGCCACGAAGGCAAGGAGATTTTTGCGGTGTGGGTGTAAATACACAATCAGAAACACCTGTGAGAGGCTTCTCCTCCTCTGTGCTTATCATCCTTATCTACCCACAAGCATAAATGCACTTGAAATTTCATTAAGTTAAAATCATCGAGTTACTTTCACTAAGACATAGATAAAATACTGAGATAAATACGTATCATTATCCAAATTATGCTTGTTGAGGCACTAGCTTCGTCTGCGTTTGTATGGAAAGCGGCAAAGTTCAAACAGGGCGTTTGAATCCACTATTTTCATCTCTTCGCAGTCCAACAGGTCTAAAAGAGATGTGCCAAGCTGGTTAGCTCCACATACGAGTTCATTTGCAAAGCGAAACCTGCTATGTAGCCAGTTTTTCCCTGGCTCAGCAAATTTCCCCAGCATCGTAAACAAGCCATCACATCTAAGATGATGATTGTCGAGAATTTTGCGAGTTACTTGTGCAAAATAAGCACAGGCCAAAGGCAATTGACCTTCCGCTGTCGGGGCAAAGCCCCAGTGCAATAGAAAACCACTTCCGAAAAAGGAAGTGGTTTTTGGGGTGATTTTTTAAAAAAGAAAAAAACAAGGCTCAATACTTGGCCAGGCTTGGGTCTATCTGGTCGGCCCAGGCCAGGATACCCCCTTCCAGGTTGTAAAGGTTGGCAAAGCCATACTTCTGCTCCAGGTGGCGAATGGCTTCCGCACTGCGCTTTCCGCTCCGGCAATGCACTACTACCTGTTTGGAAGAAGAAATCTTGTCGAGGTGTGCATCCAACTGGCCCAGGGGCATCAGGTCGCCTTGCAGGTGGGCGATTTCATATTCGTAAGGCTCCCGTACATCAATAAGTTGAAAATCGGCCTGGCTTTCGCGCAGTTTCTGCAATTCCTGGACGGTAATGCTTTTCACCTGTCCCTGTGGGCTTTCGTCGGCCTGGCCCACCCCGCAAAAATCCTGGTAATCAATGAGACCGGTTTGGGTCGGATGTTCGCCATTGAGCGGGTTTTTGGGATTGCGCCGGATTTTCAGAATCCGGGTTTCGAAGCTAGCCGCATCAAACAAAAAGAAACGCCCGGAAAGCGGCTCGCCCACCCCCGTGATGACCTTGATGACCTCATTGGCCTGCAAACTGCCCATAATGCCCGGCAATACGCCAATTACGCCTCCTTCGGCACAACTGGGCACCAAGTCGGGCGGGGGCGGGGTGGGGTAGAGATCGCGGTAGTTGGGCCCTGGTTCGCCTTTCGCATTGCGGAAGTTAAACACCGAAGCCTGGCCTTCAAACCGGAAGATAGAAGCATAGACATTGGGCTTGTCCAGTAAGACACAGGCATCATTGACCAGGTAGCGGGTCGGGAAATTGTCCGTGCCATCGGCCACTACATCAAAATCTTTGATAATGTCCAGGGCATTGTCAGAGGTGAGCGGGGTGTTATAGGTCAGGATTTGGATATGCGGGTTGAGCGACTGGAGGCGGTCGCGGGCGGCTTCTACCTTGGGCCGGCCTACATCTTCCCGGCCAAAAAGCACCTGGCGTTGCAGATTGCTTTCGTCCACCACATCAAAATCTACAATGCCCAAAGTGCCCACCCCGGCCGCCGCTAGGTAGAGCAACAAAGGACTGCCCAAGCCCCCCGAGCCTACTACCAAGACCCGGGCCGCTTTGAGCTTGCGTTGGCCCTCAATGTTGAACTCGGGAATAATCAAATGGCGGCTGTAGCGTTCCAGTTCCGCTTTACTGAAAGTGATGTTTTCCATGATTGTCGTTTAATTTTTCAAAAAAGACCCACTTGCCTGGGCCGGTCTCAGTGATTTCCGCCCGCAATGGCCGGGATGATGCTGATGGTGGCCTCGGGAGCCACCGGGGTTTGCTCGTTTTGCAGGCCTTCAATGTCTTCGTCGCCCAGGTAAACTTTCAAAAACTTGCGCAAGGCCCCGTCTTCCTCGAGCACATGCTTTTTGAGCTCCGGGTAAGTGCTGGTCAGTTCCTGTATGGCTGCCCCTACGGTGGTGGCGCTGGCTTCAAAACTGGCCAGGTTATCAGTAAACTTGCGCAAAGGCGTTGGAATGATGATTTTTGGCATGAGAAGTCTTGGTTTTTGATGTTAAAACAATTAATTAAATAACAATAGTTTCTTCTTCAAACTGCTCTTCTTTGAGTTGCCAGGAGCGGTAGTGCACCACTTTTTGCCCGATGACCGAAAAAATAAGGTAAGAAAAGAAGGGCTGGGCCTGGACCCGGTCGTGTTCGGAGGGGATGGCCGGATGTTCGGGGTGTGAGTGATAGATGCCCAGCAGGCTCAGGCCTTGCTCGAGGGCAAACTGCTCAGCCCGCATATAATCGAGGGGCGAGATTTCAAAGCGGCGGCGTTGGTCGCCGGCTTTGCTGTTTTCTACGGGGCGGGCCAGGGAAATATGGCGTTGGTCGCCTTCCTGACCATAGAAAAGCCGCAGCATTCATTGGGATAAGTGGCTTCGGCGTGGGCTTTCATTGTTTCCAGGGCCGAGGCATCCAGCAGAAGAGGTTTGAACATAGGTGTATTTTATCAGGCAAAGATTCAATTTTGGAAACCGCCAAAAGCGGCCTTTGGTTCTCGGTGGGCAGCCGGGTCTTACTTCATTTTAAACCAATTCCAAATTAGGGGCCTTACTTGATTATTTACCCAATGTTTTTGTTATTTGGGCAGGTCAGGGTGTATTTTGAATGAAATAAGTCCATACCCAAAATTAGTTTATATTAAAACCTGACAGGTTTTTTTTACAAAAATCTGATAATCAGCATATTAAACCTGTTAGGTTTCTATCAAATAATTAATTGCAGGTACTTAATAACTCCCCATTATACAGGCAAATGAGAAAATGGCTTGCGTTCTTCCTTGTACTTCAGTTTGGACTGTCCGCTTTGCTGCCACAAAGCGATATGGAAGACCTGTTTAAACTGCCCCACCTCATTGGCCATTATCAAACCGCACATTCGCAATTGTCGTGGCTAGATTTTTTGACTGAGCACTACCAAAGCCAGGCCCACGAAGACAAAGACCATCAAAAGCTGCCCCTAAAACAGCACGATCACCAGGGTTTGCAAATTTTCAATATTGTGTTTCCCCTTCCTTTGCTCTGGTCCACTTGCCTGAGTGAAGTTTTACAATGCCATGTTTTTGCGCCTCTCCGGGCAAGGCCCCAAGCCATCGCGCAAAAGTTTTTTCCTCCGCCCCGCCAGGCTTAAACCACCCAACTGGGAAGGACGCAGGTTTCATCCCTCATTCCCGGTCTTATTAGTCCACGGTTATTATTTTTATTTAAAGCAGGTATTCTTATGATAGACCGACTCATACGGTTTAGCATTCACAATCAATTATTGATTTTGTTGCTGACCCTTTTATGGATAGGCGGAGGCGTTTACAGCCTTTTCCAGTTGCCCATTGATGCCGTGCCCGACATTACCAACAATCAGGTACAGCTCATTACCCAATCGCCCAATTATTCGGCCCAGGAAATAGAGAAATTTATCACGGCCCCCCTCGAGCTGGCCCTGGCCAATCTGCAAAAGGTAGAAGAGATACGTTCTATTTCGAGATTTGGCATTTCTGTGATTACGGTAGTCTTTCAGGATGGGGTAGATATTTACCTGGCCCGGCAATGGGTAAGCGAGCAAATGACCCAGGTAGAGATTCCCCCCGAAATGGGCCAACCCGCGATGACCCCCGTTTCTACGGGTTTGGGTGAGATATATCAATATGTCTTGCGTCCCCGGCCGGGCTTCGAAGGGCGCTATTCGGCCATGGAGCTGCGTACATTGCAGGACTGGCTGGTCAAGCGCCAGCTTTCGGGCATTGAAGGCGTGGTGGATATCAACAGCTTTGGGGGCAAAGTCAAGCAATATGAAGTGGCCATTCGCCCTCAGGAACTTAGGGCCTACAACCTAAGTCTGGACGAGGTGTTTGCCGCCTTGCAGCAAAACAACCAAAACACGGGCGGCAGCTACATCGAAAAAAACCAACAAGCCTATTTTATCCGGGGCGAAGGAATGTTGCAAAGCCGTGAAGACATTGCCCAAACGGTCATCAAAACCGTTGCGGGGGTGCCGGTGCTGGTGGGCCACATTGCCGAAGTGCGCCTGGGCAGTGCGGTGCGTTATGGCGCAATGAGCCAGGAAGGCAAGGGGGAGGTGGTGGGGGGCATCGTGATGATGCTCAAAGGAGCCAACTCTGCCCAGGTATTGCGCGGGTGAAGCCAAAGAGTGGCCCAGGTGCAAAATCCTTGCCCGAGGGGGTAGAAATCAAGGCCTTTCTGGACCGCTCCGAGCTGGTGGGGCGAGCCATTGCCACCGTGCAGACCAATTTGATTGAAGGGGGGCTGATTGTCATCTTTGTGCTGGTGATTTTTTTGGGCAATATGCGGGCGGGGCTGGTAGTGGCTTCAGTCATTCCCCTGGCTTTGCTCTTTGCCTTGGCCATGATGCATCTTTTTGGCGTTTCGGCCAATTTGATGAGCCTGGGGGCCATTGATTTCGGCCTGGTGGTAGATGGGGCGGTCATTATTGTGGAAGCCATTGTGCATCGGCTCTATCACCATTTTCCGGGGCGCACCCTGAGCCAGGCGGAGATGAAGGCAAGTGTTCAGAAATCAGCCCTGCAAATTCGCAAATCCGCCGCTTTTGGCGAAATCATTATCCTGATGGTGTATGTGCCTATTTTTTCGCTCACGGGCATTGAGGGCAAAATGTTTGGCCCTATGGCCCAAACGGTAAGCTTTGCCATTATGGGAGCCTTGATATTATCGCTCACCTATGTGCCGGCTATGTCGGCGCTGGTTTTGCGGCGCAAAATCATCGCCCGGCGCACCTTTTCCGACCGGATGGTGGATTTTTTACAGCGTTTATATCAGCCCGCTTTGCGCTGGGCACTGCGCCACCGGGGCCTGGTGCTGGGGCTCACCCTCGGTCTTTTCCTCTTTTCTCTGGGGGTCTTTTCCCGGCTGGGGGGAGAGTTTATCCCCCAATTAGACGAGGGCGACCTGGCCCTGGAGGTGCGCCTGCAAACCGGCACCAGCCTGAGCCATAACGTGGAGGTGTCGCAAAAACTGGAAAAAATTCTGATGCAATTTCCTGAAGTCATCACAGTGGTTTCTAAAATAGGCACTTCCGAAATCCCTACAGACCCAATGCCCATCGAGGCGAATGACCTGATGGTGGTGCTCAGAGATAAATCGGAGTGGCCAAGGGCGGCTTCCAAGGATGCACTCATTGCGCAGATGGAAGCAGCACTGGGCACTGTGCCGGGGGTGGCCATTGAGTTTCAGCAACCCATCGAGATGCGCTTCAATGAGCTCATTACCGGAATCAAATCGGATGTGGCCATCAAGATTTATGGAGAAGAGTTGACCGTATTGGCACAGGAGGCCGATAAGTGCGCCCGTGCCATCCGGGGGATTGCCGGCATTGCCGACCTGAAAGTAGAGGCCGTTGAAGGCCTGCCCCAGGTAAGGGTGCGCTACCGCCGGAGCCAGTTGGCCCAATACGGCCTTAAAATAGAAGATGTAAACCGACAACTTCGAATGGCCTTTGCCGGCGAAGTGGCCGGCCAGGTATTTGAGGGCGAAAAGCGCTTTGACCTGGTTGTACGCTATGCCCCCGAAGCGCGCCAGGATTTACAAAATCTTCGCAATTTATATATTCGTTTGCCCGAAGGGGCACAAATTCCACTTCAACAAGTGGCCGAGATTCAAATGGTCAATGCCCCGGTGCAGATTTCCCGGGAGGATGCCCAACGCCGGATTACGGTGGGGCTGAATGTTCGCGGGCGCGATGTAGAAAGTGTGGTTCAGGACATACAGGCGGTTTTGGCCAGAGAGGTATCCCTGCCTCCCGGATATTATTTCACCTTTGGAGGGCAGTTTGAAAACCTGCGCCAGGCCAAAGAGCGGCTGATGGTGGCTGTTCCATTGGCTTTATTGCTTATTTTCACGCTTTTATATTTCACCTTCTGTTCGCTTAAGCAAAGCCTCCTGATTTTTAGTGCCATACCCCTTTCGGGCCATTGGTGGGGTATTGGCTTTGTGGCTGAGGGGCATGCCCTTTAGCATCTCGGCCGGGGTGGGCTTCATTGCTTTGTTTGGCGTAGCAGTGCTCAATGGCATAGTGCTCATTGGCTACTTCAATGACCTGGAAGAGGCCGGCATACGCCACCGGATACGGCGCATCCTTAGGGGCACAGAAGTAAGGCTGAGACCGGTGCTGATGACAGCCGCGGTGGCCAGTTTGGGCTTTTTGCCTATGGCCCTTTCTACTGGGGCGGGTGCGGAGGTGCAAAAGCCTTTGGCAACAGTGGTGATTGGGGGTTTGCTTTCGGCAACGGCGCTTACGCTGTTTGTGCTGCCTGTTTTGTATAGCTGGCAGGGGGGGCGCAAGGAAAAAAAATTGAAGCCCCCGGGGCGAAAGCCAAAAGCCTTTGCCCTGGGCTGGCTCTTGCTCATCAGCTTGGCCTGGCCCGGCGTCGTTTCGGCCCAGTCTTATCGTGAAATGAGCCTGCGCGAAGCCCTTGATTGGGCCTATGCCCACCACGAAAGCTTTTTACTGACCCAAAACCAGGTAGAGCAGGCCCAGTATCAGGCCCGGCACGCCTTTACCCTGGAGCCGCTCGATGTGCAGTTTCAATTTGGCAATCTCAACAATGCCGCTACTGACATGAGTATGGCGCTGACTCAAGCTTTTGCCCTGCCTGGGTTTTATCGCCAGAAAAAGACATTTTTTGAAGCCCAAACCCGGGCCGGAATGGCCTTGATGGAGCGACAAAAGAACGAAATGGCCTTGGCGATAAAAAAAGCCTATTTTCAGTGGGTATTTTTAAGAGAAAAAGCCGACCTGCTGGCCGCTCGCGATAGTTTATTGCAGCAATTGCTAAGGGTGGCCACACTACGCGAGCAAACCGGCGAAACTTCACCGCTCAATACCCACCGGGCCACCCTGGAAGTCTTGCAACTCAAAAGACAAAAAGCGGAAAATCAGCGTGAAATGTCCGTTCAGGAGGCATTGCTTCGCCAATTGCTCAATCATCCCGACTCCCTAAGGCCCCGCCTGTCGCGCTTGCCTCGCCCTCAGGAAGCCCTGCTTGCCAACAGCCCGCAAAATCACCCGGATTTGCTGTGGTTCAATCACTCCATAGAGGTTCAGCAAGCGCAAAAAGCCTGGTTTGCGGCCCAGCGAAAGCCCCTGCTTCAGGCGGGCTATTTCAACATGCGGGAAGGCGGTACTTTTAACCGCCATGTAATGCTGGCGGGCATTCGTGTGCCGCTGGGACGTAGCGAGGCCCGCAATGCCCAGGAAAATGCCGACCGGCATGCCCTCCTCCTGAGCCAGGAAAAAGCCCTTCGCGAAAGAATATTGACCCAAGAGCTGGAGCAGTGGCAGGAAAAAATGGCCCTCAACCGCCAGCAAAGGCAATACTACGAAGAGGAAGCCCTGCCCCTGGCCCGCCTTATTCGCGACAAAACTTTTGAGAGCTACCGGCTTGGAGACCTGGACTATGGCCAGTTTGCCCAAAGCCGCCAGGAAGTCTTTGAAGTAGAAAACGCTTATCTGCGGGTCTTGCTGGATTATCAACACTTAGAGGCCGAGGCCGAATACTGGCAGGGGATTTATTAAACCCGAGCCATTTACCTTAACATTATTATCCCTATGAAAAAATATCATTTTGTGATTTTTGCCTTTTTAATGGCCGAACTGTGGGCCTGCCAAAATACTGCCCCTGAAACAAACAAAAGCCTTGATTTGTCCCCGGAGAAAAACACTGTGGTATTGCGTGCGGCCCAGATTAAAACTATTGGTCTGAGCTGGGGCAAAAGCATCCCCCGTAACCTGGCCAAAAGCCTTTTTGCCAATGGGGTGGTGGATGTGCCCCCCCAAAACCAGGCCACTGTCCACGCCCGCCAGGAAGGCTTTGTGCAGTCTATTCAGATTCTGCCCGGAGATTTTGTTCAAAAGGGGCAGGTTCTGGCGGTGCTCGAAAACCGGGGCTATTTACAAATGCAGGAAAGCTACCTGATGGTGAGAAGCGAATTGGCTTATTTGCAAAAAGAATTACAAAGACAAGAAACTTTGAGGGCGGCCGACATCAACGCCCTCAAAACCCTGCAGCAAATTGAGCGCGACCTCCAAATCAAGCAGGCTCAGGAGGCCAGCCTCCGCCAGCAATTGGCCCTGCTGGGGCTAAATACCTCCCAACTGAGTGCCCAGCGCCTGCAGGCCTATTTCAGCCTTTTCAGTCCGATTACGGGCTATGTTGAGGCGGTGGAGCTAAGCCTGGGAGAATTTGTGCGCCAGGACCGACCCCTGGTCCGAATCAAAGGCAGTGAGCATAAACACCTGGAAATCAAGGTATTTGAGAAAGAAGCGGCCCAGGTACAAAAGGGTCAAAAAGTACGGTTTCAGGTGCCGGCTTTGGGCGGCGATACCCTCGAGGCCGAGGTTTTTCTGGTGGGGCAAAGCCTGGACCTGGAAAGCAAAACTATCCATCTCCATGCCCATATTTTATTGCCCAGTGTCGAGCAGCGGCTAAAGCCGGGGATGTTTATCAATGCCCAGATTCAGCTCCAGGCGCAAGTTTGGGAAACACTGCCCGAAGAGGCCATTGTGCGAGACGGGACACAGTATGTTGTGTTTGTAAAGGAAAAAGCAAACCGCTCCGCAACAGTGAAATTCAGGAAAGTGCCCGTAGAAGTACTATCGGAAGAGGGGGCTTATCGGGCCTTCAAGCCCCGGCAGAAAGTAAAAGCGGGGGCAGATTATGTACAGAAAGGCGCTTATTATTTGCTGGCCAAAATGCGCAATTTAGGCGAAGAAG
This sequence comes from Microscillaceae bacterium, assembly GCA_012031215.1. Classification (GTDB taxonomy): domain Bacteria; phylum Bacteroidota; class Bacteroidia; order Cytophagales; family Microscillaceae; genus JAAUUB01. Next base: position 9,639 of record JAAUUB010000078.1, read on the forward strand.
AATAATCATAAAAAAGCCGGAGAAACCACTTGCTCCGGCTTTTCAACAAAGTCCAACTGTTCTTACAGACCACTGTACCACTCGGTATAGCCTGGCATGTCTATTTCCGAAGGGTTGGGAAAATCCACCACCGTAGAGCAAGCCGTTTCGGTATAAGTAGGGTCAATGTGAATGCTAAGTTGATGCCCCACCACCGTGCCTCCGGGCTTGAAGCCAGGAAAAGCATAGGCATAATTGATGACCAGAAAATCGGTCTGTTCGTAATAATCTTCGGCGGCAATGGGGTCCACCAACATACATTCGTAGCCAAAGCGAAAAGTTGCCACTACTGCCTTGGTAATTTTGAGGGATAAATAATCCTGGTCATAAGGGCAAATCTCAATGACTACCTCACGCACCCAAACCAGGTTGACATAGTCTGCTTGTTCGTATTCTCGCCGCGACAAGTCCACCTCAAGCAGGTAGGGATTTTCTAAAATGCTTTCTTTGAGTGCCTCAGCCTGGTCATAAGTAAGATGCAACCAGGGGTCGGCCTGGGCCGTTTTTGCCAAACCGAGCAAGCCAATCAAAGCAAAAAACACGTTGCGGTACTTCATAGAATTGTAAAATTATTTTTTTTCAAATAAACGCAGTCTGGCTATTTTGGCTAGGCTGATTTTACTGATGACAAATTGGGGCTTATCAAGCCCGAAGGAGAGTTGAGGAAAGGCCGCTATTTTTTATCAAGTGGCACACACGCCAAAAAAATTTCTTTATTTTTAGGCTAGTATTGCAGCCTATAACAAATCACTTGGTATGGTTTCCCTCAGCTTAAAACATAAAATTCTGCTCATACTTTTGTTTTTCTTGAGCATTTTGGGTCTATTGTTCGGCTTGGGCTATCGCTACATTTCGCATTTCTCCGATGAGTCAAAAGCCATCTTGGAAGACAACTACGAATCGGTGCGGATTACGGCTTTTTTGCAAAGTAGCTTACACGAAATCCATCAATATCATATCCATCACTTGCTGAGCAACGACCGCCGACAGATATTTAAAAGTGATGACCGCTACCAGCGAAGCCTTCTCTCGATGGAAGCCCAGCTTCAGGCTGCCCGCCAAAACATCACCGAACCCGAAGAAGGAGCTTACATTGACAAAATAGCCCGCAACTACCGACAATATCTCCTTGCTTTTCGCAAGGCTTTTAATGCCAATAATACGCAAAGCCAGGAAGTTGCAGCCCTTTACCCCGCTTTTGGCGAAACCCTTCGGGCTGCCGAAAACCTGCATCAGGTCAATCTGATGGCCATTGCCACCAAGAGCAAAATGTGCAGGAATCCGGCTATCGGGTGGCTTTTTACCTTGCCTTGCTGGGAATGTTGGGTCTGATAGGGGGCACGGTCTTGGTTTTTACTTTGCCCGGATACCTGGCTAATCCGCTTCTGGAATTGAATGAAAAAATCCAGGCGGTAATGGCCGAAAACTACGACCACAAGCTTGAGCTTCGCTACCACGCCAAGGATGAAGTAGGCGAACTGGCTGCTTCCATCAATAAAATGGCTATCCAACTCAAAAACTATGAGCGTAGCCGTCTGGCCCAGCTTTGGCACGAAAATCAGTTGGACGAGGCCGCCCTTGATGCCTTACCGCTGGGTCTGTTGGTGCTCGATACCCAATACCAATTGCGGCAAAGCAATCAAAAAGCCCGCATTTGGCTCGGAATCACCGCTGAAGATATGAAAAATACTCCGTCTATTATGGTGTTGGCGGCCCAAAACCCCGCCCTGGGTCGTCTCTGGAATGCCTTTGGGCAAGAAGAAGAAGAGTTTTTGGCGGCTGATACCCCTGCCGAAAAATATGGCTGGAAGAAGATATAAAAGGTTTCTGGGCCAGAATGGAAAACTGTGGGTGGCAGGTTCGGACTCTCCGCCTAAGTGCTTGGGCTACTTGATTTATCTGCAAGACAGCCCCATTGAATAGCGTTGGGGAATTAAAGGGTTTTTGCCTAGTTTAGGCGCACAATCGTCCACTAACCAATCTACATTATGCAAAGCATTGATAATTTTAACTTCTCCGGCCGAAAGGCCCTTATTCGGGTTGATTTTAATGTGCCCCTTGATGATACTTACCACATTACTGATTTTACCCGGATAGATGCCGCCCTGCCCACATTGCACAAAATACTGAACGAAGGCGGTGCCACCATTTTGATGTCGCACCTGGGCCGTCCTAAGGAGGGCTATGCCGAAGAGTTTTCGCTCAAACATCTGGTAGGGCCTTTGGCCGAAAGGCTGGGCTGTCCGGTACATTTTGCCAGCGATTGCGTGGGCGAAGTAGCCGAGCAAGCCGCCCAAAACCTAAAAGCCGGAGAGGTACTGCTTCTCGAAAACCTGCGCTTTCACAAAGAAGAAGAGAAAGGCAACCGCGACTTTGCTCAAGGCCTGGCCAAATTGGGCGATGTCTATGTCAATGATGCCTTTGGAACGGCCCATCGAGCCCACGCCTCTACGGCCATTGTGGCCGAGTTTTTCGAGAACAAGATGGCGGGCTATGTGATGTTTGCCGAGCTAAGCAATGCCGAAAAGGTCTTGTCGCAGGCTGAGCGTCCTTTTACCGCCATTATGGGCGGGGCCAAGATTTCGGATAAAATCTTGGTTATTGAGCAACTACTTGACAAAGTGGATACCCTCATCATCGGCGGGGGAATGGCCTATACATTTTTTAAAGCCCAGGGCGGAAACATCGGCAAATCGCTGCTTGAAGAAGATAAGCTGGATTTGGCGCTCCGCCTTATCGAGAAAGCCCGGGCCAATGGCGTGCACCTGGAACTGCCCGAAGATTCGGTGGTTGCCGATGCCTTTGCCAATGAAGCCCAAACACAAACGGTCAGCAATTTTGAAATACCGGCAGGATACATGGGGCTCGATATTGGACCCAAAGCCCAGGCACACTTCGCAAGCATTATCGAAAACTCCAAAACCATTCTCTGGAATGGCCCTATGGGGGTATTTGAAATGCCTAATTTTGCCCAGGGAACAATCAAGGTGGCCGAAGCCGTGGTACAAGCCACCGAAAAAGGCGGTTATTCACTCATTGGCGGCGGCGATTCGGCGGCGGCCGTCAACAATCTGGGCTTTGGAACGCGCGTTTCCTATGTGTCCACGGGCGGGGGTGCTTTGCTCGAGTACCTGGAAGGCAAAGTCTTGCCGGGAGTAGCTGCCCTCGACTAAGGTCATTTGTTTGAAAAATGAATTGTTTTTACTTTTTTTGATTCTATAACTTCTAATTCTTTATCAAAATGATGCAAGTACGTTTTTTTATCCTGTTTTTGGTTTTGGGTCTGGGTCTGGTGTTTTCTGCGGAGGCGGGAGTGCCCGACATTGACCAAAAAGCTACCAAGAAGATGGAGCGGGCCGAGCGATTTCTCAATTCCCGCCTGGGGCAGTGGCTAGTCAAAAAAATGGCCATCAAAGCCGAAAACAAAAAGTTTCGCCAGCAATACCAGGCCCTTAAAGGACAAACGGAGGCCCAGGCTCAGCTCAAAGCAAGCCACCGGGCCGAGGTAGATAAAATCAAAGCCCTCGATTCGGATGTACGACTGGGCATCATCATCGGAGCCATTGGCCTGATTGTCATCATTATAGCCGGAGCGGTAGGTTCCAGCTTGCTGGGGGGCTTTGGGGGCAATTGCCCTCGTGGTTGGCTTGGTGTTCATCATTTTAGGGGTAGTTTAAAACTTCTTTGCTCATAAGATTTCCTCCCGGAACAAGCACGGTTCCGGGATTTTTTTTCGATATAGACTTTCTAAATGGCACAGTTTTACCAGGCCCTGTATGCGTTTTTTTTTCAAAATCCCTACGAGCTGGCCGGGTTTATTACTTCACTGCTTTGTGTATGGCTCAATGCCCGGCAAAATGCCTGGGGCTGGTTTTTTGCCATTGTGGCCGCAGCTTGTTATATTCAGGTTTATGCTCAAATCCGGTTGATTGGCGATTTACTCCTGCAGGTGGTCTTTATCTTGGTGAGTATGTATGGCTGGTATCACTGGCAGTTTGGAAAACGGGCCCACCAAGTCCGCCTGCCTGTGAGCCTGATTCCGCTTCGTGAGGCCGGCCTCTTATTGCTATTGGTGGTGGTGGGGACCTGGCTCACGGCACAACTACTGGCCTGGCTCGACGGCGATTTGGTTTATCTGGATGCCGCCACCACCGTCATTAGCCTGGCGGCCCAGTGGATGATGGCCCGCAAATATCTCGAGAACTGGTGGGTCTGGATAGGGGTAGATGTGGTTTATTTAGGGATATATTGCTATAAAGCCGTTTATCTGACCGCTTTGCTGTATTTTATCTTTTTATTTTTGGCTTATTGGGGCGGACAGCAATGGCGCAAGGCCCTGAAGGCCCAATCGGAACATTCCGGCGCAATAGGATAAATACCTCTAGCCAAGATGAATGGCTTGCTTGAGCTAAATTTCCAATACAAACAGGTTTTTTCTCTTTTATCCGGTTAGTATTATCAAAATTTCACAATATGTTACTCACTACACAGACGGAAGCTTTTTATCTTCCTGACAATATCACCTACCTCAACCAGGCCTATATGTCGCCTTTGGCCAGGCGGGTGGAGCAAGCTGGCCTGGAAGGTATGGCCCGCACCCGCAGTCCTTATTTGTTTCCGGCAGACGAGTTTTTTGCCCCGGTAGAAAAACTACGCCAGGCCTTTGCCCGCCTGATTGATTGCGATGCGCCAGGCCGGGTGGTCTTGGTTTCTTCGGTTTCGTATGGGATGGCCAATGTCGCCCAAAATATTGTCTGCCAGCCAGGCGATGAAATCATTGTGGCCGAGGGGCAGTTTCCCAGCAATGTATTGCCCTGGCAAACGCTTTCGGCAATGCAGTCGGCAAGCATTAAAACCATTCCTGCCCCGGCCCCCGCCGAAAACCGGGGAAAAATTTGGAACGAAAGAATTCTGGAAGCCATTGGGCCCAAGACCCGCCTGGTGGCTTTGCCCCAGGTACACTGGGCGGACGGAACCCGCTTTGACCTACTCGCTATCCGAGCGCGCACGCGGGAGGTGGGTGCTTTGCTGGTCATAGACGGCACGCAATCCGTGGGGGCTTTGCCACTTTCCATCGCCGAAATCCAGCCCGATGCCCTGGTGTGTGCGGGCTACAAGTGGCTCTTGGGTCCCTATTCTACGGCCCTTGCCTATTACGGCCCTCATTTTGATACTGGCCGCCCAATTGAGGAAAACTGGGTGAATCGTCAGGATAGCGACCGCTTTGAGGCTTTGCAAGCTTATGAGCCGCGCTATCGCCCCGAAGCCATTCGTTTTGAAATGGGGCAGCGCAATAGTTTTATTCTTTTACCCATGATGCAGGCCGCCCTCGACTTGGTAAACGAATGGCAAGCCGCCCGCATTCAGGAATATGCCCGGGGGCTATGGCAGACTTTTGCCAAAGACTTTGCCCAGCTTGGTTTCGGGTTAGAAGAGGAGACCTATCGGGCTGCTCATTTGTTTGGTTTGCGTATCCCGGAGGCCGCCCTTCGCCAAAAAATAGCTAATTCCCTGCGCGAAGCCCAGGTATATGTTTCCTGGCGGGGCGAGTCCCTGCGCATTTCGCTGCATCTCTACAATCGGGCGCGGGACCTGGTCAAGCTTCTCGAGATATTGAACCAATGCCAAAAGTCCTGAGCGTTTGGATAGTGAAAAGCGCATTTGGGATAAATATGGGCGAAGAATGAATCGGCAAAGACAAGGTAAATATCTCTGAAAGCCGATTTTTAGGGAGCATTATGCCCGGCCTTGCGCGGTTTTGCAGGCTAGTTTTTCAAAATTTATATTCCCACTGGGCCAATGTCTTGGAAACTTGGAGGCTAGACCAAAGGGAGCCTTACTTGCTTATTGTGGGGCTGCTTCAGATTAGCGCATCTTGTTTCTTTTGATGAGGTAAGCCGATAAAATCTGGTCAAATCCCCGGGCGATGTCGGCCTCGATAAAATCAATTTTATATTGTCCGCATTTAAGCTTGAGCTGCTTGTAGAAGGCCTCGATGTGTTTTTGATAATAGGCCTGTACCTGAGAGGGCTGGAGTTTGATTTTTTCGCCGGTTTCGAGGTCAATAAAAATATGGGGGCGTTCTTCAAATTGAAAAGCTCTTTCGGTTTTTTGCTCGGTTACGTGAAAAAGCAAAATCTCGTGTCGGTTATGGCGAAGGTGCTGCAGGGCCGAGAAAATTTCGTCGGGGTCTTCTCCGCCTTCAAACATATCACTGAATATCACGACCAGGGAGCGTCGATGAATTTTGTCGGCCAATTGGTGCAAGACCGGGGCAATTGCGGTGGCCTGGTCCTTTTTCCGGCCTGGCTCATGCAAGAGGCCTTCCAGGATGGTAAAAATCTTATGAATATGCGTAGGAGTAGAGCGGGTAGGGGTGTGAGTGTCTATATTTTGGGAAAAAGTACAAAGACTCACTGCATCTCTTTGCTTTTGGAGCATATACGCAATAGCCGAAGCCGCCAGAAGGCTAAAAGTGAGCTTGCCGTGGTGGGGTAGGGGATAAAACATAGACGAGGAAACATCTACCACCAGTTGGCAGCGCAAATTGGTTTCTTCTTCATAGCGTTTGGTGTAAAGGCGGTCGGTTTTAGCAAAGACCTTCCAGTCCACGTGCCGGGTGCTTTCTCCGGTATTATAGAGCTGGTGCTCGGCAAATTCTACCGAAAAGCCGTGAAAAGGCGAGCGGTGTAGGCCTGTGATAAAGCCTTCTACTAGTTGTTTGGCCAGAAATTCGATATTGCCAAATTCCCGAATCTGGGCCAAATCGCCCAGGTCATCGCGCATGGTGGTTTTTGCCATTGTATTTTTATTCAAAAGCCCGGACAAATCCGGTGATGCCTTTTTGTGCCAATTTGTTTTTCAGGGTGTTGGCTTGTTCGCGGGTTTCGCTGCTTCCCAGCAATATTTTAAACAAAGTCCCATTGCTGGGGTGGGTTTCGGGGCGGATGTAGATTTTTTCATTTTCCAGGCCCTGTTCTTTGATTTTTTGGCCACTAGATTGGGCAATGGCAAAGCTTGCATAGCCTCCTACCTGCACGGTAAAACCCTGCACAGAGGCAGGCGTACCCCACAGGCTGTAGGTTTGGTTGAGTTGGTAGCTACCCGGGGCCGTGTCGGGGCCCGAGGTAAAGGGCGGGCGGTTGGGGGCACTTTCTTCTCCGGGGGGCACTTCCCGGCTTTGGTTGGTTTCTATGACTTCTATTTCGGCTTTGGCCGTGCCAGTGGCAATCAAATCTATTTTTTTGGCCGCAGCTTTTGAGATGTCCATAATCCGGCCGTAGGCATAAGGCCCCCGGTCATTGATACGAATAACGACAGATTTACCATTGGAAAGATTTGTTACTTTGACCTTGGTTCCAAAAGGAATTTTACTGTGACAGCCCACCAAGTCATTATTGTCAAATTGTTCGCCACTGGCCGTTTTTCGGTTAGCAAATCTATCGGTGTAATAAGAAATAATGCCCCTTTCTTTGAAGTTGGACGCAGTTTGGGCCGCTAAGGAGGGCGCAAATACCAGCAACAGGAGCCAGCAGGTGGGGTGTAAGGCCAAATGGGTCATATCTTGGGTGGTTTCAAATTCTGGTGATGCCATTATTCAAAATTATCAAATCTTTCTGGAATTGCCCAATATAAATGCCAAAAGGCTTTTGCAACTAAAAATATATGTTCTATTTTTACCTTTGATTTCATTAAATTCAAAGTACAGTGGAAGATAATCGGGATAAAGTAGAGTTGTATTCAAAGAAAGTGCGGGCGGGCAAGCGTACTTATTTTTTGACATCAAGTCAACCCGCGCCAATGATTTTTACCTCACCATCACTGAGAGCAAAAAAAAATATCGGGAAGAAGGCTTTTTTTACGAAAAACACAAGGTCTTTTTGTATAAAGAAGATTTTGATAAGTTTTTGGAAGCCTTGCAGGAAGTAGTGCATCACCTCAAGACAGAACTGATGCCCGACGTAGATTTCTCGCAATTTGCTAACCGTGAAGAGCCGGGGGATGAGTTGGACGATGACCTGAAATGGGATTAAGCAAGCCTCCTGGGCTTTGTTTCTCCCGGTTTGGTCTTCCCAAACTGGGAGTTTTTTTTGCAAGCTTCACTTTGCCTCACAACCTGGCAAAAGCGAAGATTTTTTCAAACACCCATAATTGATAGAAAATGGCTTTACAATGTGGTATTGTAGGCTTGCCCAATGTAGGCAAATCTACTTTGTTTAATGCCCTATCCAGTGCCAAGGCCGAATCGGCTAATTATCCTTTTGTACTATTGAGCCCAATGTAGGGGTGGTAACGGTGCCGGACCCCCGCCTCAAAACCCTCGAGGGCCTCGTAAACCCCCAAAAGGTAGTGCCTACCATCATTGAATTTGTCGACATCGCCGGGCTGGTCAAAGGGGCCAGCCGGGGCGAAGGACTGGGCAATCAGTTTTTGGCCAATATCCGCGAAGTAGATGCCATTGTTCACGTGGTGCGTTGCTTCGAGGACCCCAACATCGTGCACGTTGAGGGGCGGGTCAATCCGGTCAGCGATAAGGAGGTGATTGATACTGAGTTGCAAATCAAAGACTTGGAAAGCATTGACAAACGCTTTGACCGAACTAAAAAATGGCTGGCACCGGCGATAAAGACTCGCAACGCCGCCTGGAAGTCTATCAAAAGCTTAAAACGACACTTGAGAGTGGTCAAAATGCCCGTAGTGCTGAGCTGAGCCCGGAAGAACGCGAGTTGGTGGCCGATTTGCATTTGCTTACGCTGAAGCCAGTCTTGTATGTGGCCAATGTAGAAGTGGCCTCAGTGCACGAAGGAAACGCCCACGTTCAGGCACTGAAGCAAGCCATTGCTGGCGAAAATGCCCAGCTTATCCTCGTAAGTGCGGCGCTCGAGGCCGAAATTGCTGAACTGACCGAAGAAGCCGAAAAGAAAGAGTTTCTGGCCGAGTATGGATTGGAAGAGTCAGGTCTAGACCGGCTTATTCGGGCCGCTTATACCTTGCTGAATCTCATCACTTATTTCACGGCCGGGGTCAAGGAAGTACGGGCTTGGACCATTGAGCGAGGCTGGAAAGCTCCCAAAGCGGCGGGCGTGATTCACACTGACTTTGAAAAAGGATTTATCCGGGCCGAGGTCATCAAGCTAGCGGATTATGTACACTACAAAACAGAGACTGCCTGCCGCGATGCCGGGAAAATTGCCATTGAGGGCAAGGAGTATGTGGTGGCCGATGGCGATGTAATGCACTTCCGCTTCAATGTTTAGGTTTTAGCGCAGAAAGCCCTCCTCTTTTTTTATGTTTTTTTGGAAAAATTTGCTTTTTTTGATGAACATTTGTATTTTTAAGGTCATTTAGGGTGTTACTTTCAACCTAAATTATCTCAAAAAAGAAAAATCCTTAACCAAACATTTTTTTTGGGCAAGTGGTTTTTGTTGAAATCTTTTTGTTCATCGCTTAAAAAAAGATCGGCGTGAGGTTACGTTTAGTATTTGCCCTGGAAAACAAGGGGGCCTGGGTTCCATTTCATCATCAAAACCTCCTTTTTCAGTTCATACGTGAGCAACTGGAGGCAAGTGAGGCGCATTATGCCCAATTTCAATTTTACAGCTTTTCCGGCCTCAAGGGTCAAACCAAGATTAGCCGACAAGGCTTGCACTTTTTTTCTTCCAAAGTAACATTGGTGCTTTCCTCACCACACCAACCCTATTTAGATTATCTCCTGGCCCAAGTTTTTGCCAAGCCCGAAGTGAGAATTGGCACCCTACAACTCAAGCCGATAGCTTCGGAAATGGAGCAGGAACCCGAATGGCACGACTCAACCAAGTACGTTTGCATTTCACCCATTGTGCTCATCAACCCGGCCCAGGATAGCTATTACGCCAAAAAGTTTATCTCGCCCGAAGATGATGTCTTCTCGGATTTACTCTACGAATCGACTATGGCCCGGATGGAGCAGAGCGGGCGTTTTAGCAGTCAGGAAATCGCCTCTTTTTATAAATTTCAGGTAGTGCCCGACCGCATCTACCTCAAAAAAATACAGGAAAGCGAAAAAAAATTTGCCCGGATTTACACTTTTCAGGAGGGAAAACGCAAAATGGAGGCGCGGGGTTATACCCTGCCCTTTACCCTCTATGCCCTACCCGAAGTACAACGCTTTGTATTTGAATGCGGCCTGGGCGCGTATACCCACCGGGGCTTCGGCCTGATTGATGTGGCCAATGCCGACCCAGTAAAGCGTACCTTGCCTTATCCGCTGCGGCAGAATGATACTGATGGCTAGCGGTCTTGCAAATTTGCCCCGGATTTGAAGCTTTGGTAGCCTACCACCCGGTCATAGCGGGCCCCTAAGGCCCGATAGTAAACCAAAATCTCGTACTGGTTTTGGGTTTGCGCAAAATCGCCTTCAATCGGACCAGCTACGGATTTACCTCCCTCAATTTGTGCATACATATAATCATACACCCCTTGCTTAAGCCATACTACTGCTTGTAGAAAGCTTTGCTGGGGCACTGCTTTGAGGGCAAAGGCAGGCAAAGGCAGCCAGTCATTGAAAGCCCCCAATACGTAAATTGTTCCCGGGGCCGCCGTTGGGCTTTCAAGCCGGAAATGCACCTGGACATAGTCCGCCTCCAGCATTTTATTGGCCTCCTCGCTGGTTTCGAAACGGTCAATGACATAGAGGCCATCTTGGTCGGGAATTTGGGGCAGGACATAGGGCCTCCCGGCGCGGGGCTGGTCAATGCTGAGATAGGCTTTTAGGGTATCGCCCTGAGCCTGCAAATAGTCAATATGAAAGCCCAAAAAACGCATACTTCGCAGCTCAAAACGGCGAAACTCATTGCCTCCCACAAAATTATTCTCAAGGCTATAGTGATGATACTCGAGGCGGCGGGCAAATTCTTTGACCTGAAAGGGCCGCAAATGCAGGATGGCATTGTCCCAGCGATAATTTTGACGTATCACGGTTGTAATTTCTTCGCTTGGATTGTTTATTGCAAAATTGGGATATTCTATTTCAAAACGGATTTCCTGGTTTTGCTCGCGCACATTTACCTGGCTCGAGAAGCGAACCTCACCCCGGACGGTCACCTGATTTTCAAAGACGACTAAGCGGCGCGAAAGCCAATAATCCTGGGGATTGTCTTCGGCATAAACCACCAGGAGATAATTACCACTGATTTTGAGGCGGGCAGTTCCCAACGAAAATGATAAAAGGGCAGCCGGGTATTAAAAGACAATTGATAACTTTGCAAAACGAACTCATTGAAAGCATTAAGGTACTCAATCTCATTGAGTGAGGACGGTTTCCAGTCCCGGTCGCAATGCAGAATTTTTGCTCTTAGTGCGGGGGCTTCTTCTCCGATAATGTCAAAAGTAAGCACAATTGAGGGCGTTTGGGCCAAAGAAATGATGGGGGAGATGGAAGGACGCGTCCCATTCAAATTGGCCGTTTGCGCAAAGAACTGCACCGTTTTGAGGCCTGGTTCATACACCCGGTCGGCATATTCAAGCACTTTAAGCGGCTGGCCTGCGGTCGTACTTCCGGCTTTTGGTATCAGGGCAATGCAGCTTTCTAGGCATAAAATGACCACATAAGCCAAGATAAAATTGATGCGCATCGA
>JAAUUB010000079.1 GCA_012031215.1 Microscillaceae bacterium
GCTTGCGCAGGGCTTCTTCCATAGCCCGCGACTGGGCATTGGTGCGGTACAAAATGGCGAAGTCGCGGTTTTGATATTGATGATGTCTGATTTTTCTTCAAAATGCGCTGGGCCACCTGCCGCCCTTCATCATTATCCGATACAGCCCGAATGACCCGAATGGGCAAGCCGGAGTCGTTGGCCGTCCAAACTTTTTTCTTGAGCTGAAGCTGGTTTTTGGCAATGAGCGAATTGGCGGCCTCCACGATGGTCTGGGTAGAGCGGTAATTTTGCTCCAGCCGAATGATTTTTAGCTCCGGGTAATCGTGTTCAAAGTTGAGGATGTTCTGAATATCGGCTCCCCGAAAAGCGTAAATGCTTTGGGCATCATCGCCTACTACGCAGATATTGCGGTGATGAGCAGCCAGGTGGCGCACAATCCGGTATTGTGATAAATTGGTGTCCTGAAACTCATCAATCAGGATATACCGAAATTTAACTTGGTATTTTTCCCTCACTGCCGAAAACCGCTCGAGCAACCAGTTGATATTGAAAAGCAGGTCGTCAAAATCCATGGCATTGGCCCTGAAGCATCGTTCCTGATAGATTTGATAAAGGCGGGCGGTTTCGCCGCGTTTGGCCAGGCGGTCTTCTTCTATGAGTTGGGCATCTTGGGCGTAGTCTTGCCAAGAGATAAGCCGGTTTTTAGCACTCGAGATACGATGCAGTAAATTACTGGGGCGATAGACCTTGTCGTCCAGTCCCTGTTCTTTGATAAGGGTACGGAGCAGCGATTTTGAATCTTCCGTATCATAAATGGAGAAACTGGAGGTGTAGCCTAATTTATCGGCCTCAAAACGCAAAATGCGGGCAAAAATGGAGTGAAAAGTACCCATCCAAAGGCTGCGGGCTTCTGTTCCGACCAGTTGTTCTATCCGATGGCGCATTTCGCCTGCCGCTTTGTTGGTAAAAGTAAGGGCCATAATCTGAAAAGCCGATACTTTATTTTGAATCAGATGGGCGATACGGTGGGTCAGTACACGGGTTTTGCCCGAGCCCGCTCCGGCAATAATCATCAGGGGGCCTTCGGTATGCAAGACCGCCTCCGCCTGGGGGGGGTTGAGTCCTTGAAGGTATTTTGTCATGCAATTTGGAGGTGTTATTTTCTTATGCGCCCGGCAGAGAGGCAATATCGGCCTAAGATAGGAAAAATTTGCTCAAATGCGCACTACTATTGCCAAATAAATAAACTTGCGCCCTAAACCGCTAAAAATTATACTCATAATCAGGGATTTGAATAGGAGCCGAAGGCCTATCCACGCGAAGCAGATAAGTAAGATGAAAACCCGTCAGGACATAAATATCATTGGTGCGTGGATTGCCCCTTTGCTCACCCCGGCGGCCATAGCCATTAAAGGTTGTATAAGTACGTCCGTCTGAGCCTACAAAATCAATCACCCCTGGGGGCAATTGATTGATAAGTAAATCAAGGTCGGAGCGGTCTAAGGCTCGAAAAGCGGCTTCTGATTCCAGGCTTCGGTTTGAAAGGCGATAAATCAAAGGCTGGGTGTCGCTGGCATCGCGCAGGTCGCCGGGGTCAGGATAGTCTCCACTCACATCGTCGAGGTGGTCAAAGAAAGTATAGCGCATGCCTGCCTCGAGGGCAACATCCCAACGATAGCCCAGCCGGAACTTGACCCCCAGCCCAAAAGGCAAAACAGGCTGAATCAGTCTATAGGGGGCTTCATAGCCCGGCTGTCCTTGTCCCTCCGTGCCTAGGGGTTGCAGGTCAATCCAGTTGCCCCGGAAAGCCCCCGGGCCCCGCGCCTGGGGATTATGGCTCATGAGGCCTATGCCACCAAAGAGGTAAGGAGTGATAAACTTCCGACGGTAGTATAGCCCTGTGTTGGGCCTCAAATCAACGATGGCTACGGCCGATAACTCTGTGATGAAATTACGAAAGTGCAAATTACGGATATAGCGATAACGGGCCAGGGGGTCTTTGGGGTCGGCGGCGGTGAAATCATCCCCAAAAACGCGCCCCATAGAAAGGCTTGCCCGTACATATAAAAAAGGATTGAGCTTCTTGACGGCATGAACGGCAATACTGGGCCGGGTCAAAGCCCAGGTAGGCCGAAACCGAGAATTGATGGGGTTCAATTCGCCAAAATATTGAATGGCATTGAGCTGTCCGCCCACGGCCAGGTAATTTCGGTCATTGTATTTTCGGTTGATGGGTTCAATCTTGTAAATACGCGGCGTAGAACGCTCGGCCCCAACCCGGCCATCTTCCAAAAAGGGAAAACGAACATAGATTTTGATGCCTTGTCGGTCGCGAAAGGTTTCGTCAGGAACCCGGATGGTGCGGTCCACCTCCACCTCTACCGAAACATAATCCGGCTCCAGAAGCACATTCGTAGCTTTGATGGTGCGATAATTAAATTCTATTCCTTCCTGATACCAGAGCTCAATATACTGTAGGTATTCATCGGCAACAAACTGCTTGAGTCTGATGATGGGCACAATGTCATTATAAACGGGCACACTTTTACTTAAAAAGTAGTCTTCGGTCGTATAACGGTTATTGATACGCGGATTACCGATGATATTGAGGGTTTGGACATAATCAGCCACAAAAATTTCGGCTCTTTTCACAACAAACTCCCGCTCGTCGTCGGCCAGTTTTACCTTGATGTCATCACTAATGATTTCCAGGCATTTGGTTTCTACGTGGGGCGTAATCTGGTAAATCCGGGCCGGGCCAGTGATGAGGTTGGGTCGGTTTGCAAAATAGGAAACTTGATATAGATGTCGATAGAGTCGGTATTGATATGCATGGCATCATCAGTGGCCAGGATGCCCTGTAGGTTTTTGAACACCTCCGCTTTGACATAGTAAAAAGTTTCGTTGCCCTGCCGCAGATAGCAGGGGTTTTTCAAGTTGATGCTGTATTCAAACTTGACACCCGAAGGATAAAAGGGGTGGATGCTCTCCCAGATAAGCCCGTGCCTCTTGAAAAGAGGAGCCAGAATCTCGTCTTTGACGAATTAGGTCATTGTAAATCAAGACATCTGAGCTGGCCATGATGTTAGACAAGGTCAGATTAATATCATCTTCCCGCAAACCATTTCGCGCCGCCCCTATCTGATTGAGGTTAAACTCATATTGATTAATGAGCGATTCGGCTTCTTTTTGCATCCGAATCCGGTCGGCATTGGTATAAGTGGTGATTTGCCCGTATCCCGGTGAGGCAACCATTGCGGCCCAAAAAATAAAAGCAAAGCCTGTAAGAAGGCGTTTTAGGTTTTGCTTGTGTAGAGTATGTGGCACGTGTTTCATTGACTAAGCCTGTCGTAATAATAATACCATCAAAACGCTCACGCGCTTAAGGAGAATTAAGAACCCACAAGGCTTAGGTTCACCTTTTGGCATAGCATGCAATTGCAATTGAGCAAAAATCTAATCTTGTTGAGAATGTTTTAAAATGTCCTGCTAAGGCGTACTTTCTGAAAAGACATTTTACTTTATCGGGTAAAATTACAATCAATTTTTAATTTATTCCGAAAATCTTCGGCTTCTTTCCAGTAAATGCCTTTTCTACGGCTTCCTTTTTGGCTGTCATTTTGTCATTTTAGGCCAAAGTACTTACTTTTGCGGGTAAAATGAAGAAAAATACGATGGAAGAAAGCCTTTTGGCCTCACCGGCCCAAGCTTGCGAGACTATTCAAATAAGCACTGAACAAACCTTTGTCGGTGCCCCGCGCAAATTATACCTGGAAAGCTATGGCTGCCAAATGAATTTTTCGGACAGTGAAATCGTCGCTTCTATTATGCAGGGACAGGGCTTCAGCACGACGGCCGCCGCCGAAACGGCCGACCTTATTTTCTTGAATACCTGTGCCATTCGCGACAATGCCGAGCAGCGCATTCGCAACCGCCTGCAGCAGCTCCAGCACCTCAAGAAGCAAAAGCCCGACCTCATCATCGGGGTGTTGGGTTGTATGGCCGAGCGACTCAAAACCAAACTCCTGGAAGAGGAAAAAATGGTGGACCTGGTGGCCGGGCCAGATGCCTATCGCGACCTACCCCAACTGGTGCAGGAAGTGGATAGCGGCCAAAAAGCGGTCAATGTATTTTTGTCGCGGGAAGAAACCTATGCCGACATTGCGCCCGTGCGTCTGCACAGCAACGGCGTAACGGCGTTTATTTCCATTATGCGGGGCTGCGACAATATGTGCTCCTTTTGTGTAGTGCCTTTTACGCGGGGCCGTGAACGCAGCCGCGACCCCCATTCCATTGTTGCCGAAGCCCAAGATTTATTCGCCCGGGGCTACCGAGAGGTTACCCTGCTGGGCCAGAATGTAGATTCTTATCTCTGGAGCTCTCATCCGGAGGTGCTTTCCCTTACCGCCGAGAAGAAAGCCGTGCGCAAGGGGCTCAGCCTGGAAGGGGTAGAACTGGTTAATTTTGCCCAGCTCCTGGCGCGGGTGGCCGAGGTAAATCCCTTGCTAAGGGTGCGTTTTTCTACCTCCCATCCCAAAGATATGAGCGACGAGTTGCTGGAAACCATGGCCCGCTATCCCAATATTTGCAAATACATTCACCTGCCCGCCCAAAGTGGCAGCGATGCGGTGCTGGAGCGCATGAACCGAGGCTATACCTATGCTTGGTACCTGGACAGGGTGGCGGCCATCCGGCGCATCGTGGGCGAAGATTGTGGCATCTCTACGGATATGATTGCGGGCTTTTGCGGCGAAACCGAAGCCGAACACCAGCAAACCCTGGCCCTGATGCAAGCCGTAGAATATGATTTCGCTTATATGTTTTACTATTCGGAGCGGCCCAATACCCCGGCTGCCAAAAAATTTGCCGACAATGTGCCCCTGGAAGAAAAAAAACAGCGGCTCAACGAAAATCATCCAACTACAAAACGAGCACTCCCTCCGGCGCAACCAGCGCGAGGTGGGGCGCGTGTTTGAGGTTTTGGTAGAAGGCGATTCCAAACGCTCAGAAAAGCAATTGAAAGGGCGAACCTCCGCCAATAAAATGGTGGTTTTTCCTAAGAAAAACTATTCGCCCGGGCAGTATGTAAAAGTGCGGATTTTAGCCTGTACCCCGGCCACCTTGATGGGTGAAGCCCTTGAATAGCGTAGCAATGTACCCAAATGCGCAAAGAGGTCGTTTAAGAAAATGTTCTGTAATTAAATCTTCCCAAAAAACATTTTTATCCTTATGCGTAGCCTCAATTTTTTATTAGCCCTTTGGATGCTGGGATTCGTGCCTTCGGGGCTGATGGCCCAGGAAGGACAGAAATTTCCGGTCTTGACGGGCCGAAGCCTGGTAGACAAAAATGTAGTTTTGCCCAAGACGGGCAAAGTGTCGCTGGTAGCCCTGGCCTATTCACCCAATTCAGAAGATTATCTCAAGGCCTGGCGCAAGCCCCTTTTTGATTTGTTTATCAAAGCACCTGGCACGGATTTATTTGATTTTGAGCCTTACGATGCTCAAATCAATTTTGTGGTACTGCTCACCGGAGCCAAAAAAGTGGGGGCAGGCAAGGTCTTCACCAAACTGGAAGAAAATGTACAAGACCATTGGAAAGAACATATCCTGGTCGTAAAAGGACAATCCCTGGCCGATTATGAAGTCCTAGACCTGGGCAAGACCAAAAACGAACGCGAAAAGCCTTATTTTTTCCTGATGGATGCATCCGGCAAAATTGTTTATGCCACCTCAGGGGCTTACACCGCCGCCAAACAAACTGAACTGGAAAACAAACTGCAGGCCCTCCTGGGGGATAATCAGTTTAAAGATTGATAGGTCAAAAAAGGAGGTGCCCTAAGGGGGGCCTCTTTTGATTTTAAAAACAAGCATCGCCTTGAAACCGCAAGAACTACAAACTATTAAACAAAGATTTGGCATCGTGGGCAGTTCGCCCCGCCTCAACGAAGCCATCCAAAGGGCGGTGCAGGTAGCCGAAACGGACCTGAGCGTGCTCATCACGGGGGAAAGCGGCACAGGAAAAGAATCCTTTTCTAAAATTATCCACAGCCTGAGCCGCCGCAAGCACGGGCCTTTTATTGCCATCAACTGCGGAGCCATTCCCGAAGGCACGATTTATTCGGAATTGTTTGGCCACGAAAAAGGGTCTTTTACGGGCTCTACGGATATGCGGCGGGGCTATTTTGAGGTGGTAGATGGGGGCACTATATTCTTGGACGAAATTGGCGAAATGCCCCTTTCTTCCCAATCTATGCTGCTGCGAATTTTGGAAAACGGGGAGTTTATCCGAATGGGCTCTTCCAAACCCCTGAAAACTGATGTGCGGGTAGTGGCGGCCACCAATGTCGATATGCAGCAAGCCCTTTTAAACAAAAAGTTTCGCGAGGACTTGTACTATCGCCTGAGCACAGTGCCAATTTTTGTGCCCGCCCTGCGCGACCGGGAAGATGACCTGCCCTTGTTGTTTCGGAAATTTGCAACTGACTTTGCCGAAAAATACCGCGTCCAGCCTGTTCGACTGACCGAAAGCGGGGTGCAGGCCCTTTTTCGATATCGCTTTCCGGGCAATATTCGCCAGCTCAAAAACCTGGCCGAGCAAATCGCCTTGCTTGAGGAAGAAGGGGCAGAGATTGATGAGGCCACCATCCAGAAATATCTGCCTGACCAGGAAAAAAACAATCTCCTGGCGCATTTTTCTAACAACAGGAACCAGGAAGAGTTTTCGGAGCGAGAACTGCTCTACAAGATTTTGTTTGAGATGCGCAATGATGTAACCGAGCTAAAAAAATTGGTTTATCAACTCCTGCAAAACGGAACCTTCTCGCCGGAAATCATCCAGAACCATCCTACTCTCTTTGCAGGGATTGAAGAGGATTATGAAGGCCCCGCCCTGTCCAAAGAAACCTTGGTACTGAAAAACCCGCCCGTACCGATTGACCAAAAAGTAATTGAAATCAGAGAAAATCCCCACCGGCAGGATTTTAAAACCCACGATGTTTCGCACGAAGAAGAAAATGATTCATTATCTTTGGAAGAAAAAGAAAGAGAATTAATTGTCCTGGCCCTCAAACGCAATCACAACAAACGCAAATACGCCGCCCAAGACCTGGGTATTTCGGAACGAACCCTGTATCGCAAGATAAAACAATACGAAATTGAAAATCAATAAAATCTAATAAGCACTGCTGCCTAGAATGGCCCCAATTTTATCTTTTATGAAACATTTCCCCATATTCTACGCACTTTGGCCAAAAATATTCTTCTTACTTGGGCTAAGCTCATTTGTGGGGCTTGCCAGTTGTGGCATTTATTCATTCAGTGGCACCAGCACCGATGCCCGAACAATTTTTGTAGATAATTTTCAAAATATCTCGGGCGGCGGCCCGCCCAGCCTGGCCCAGGATTTTACGGAGCAACTCAAAGAATATTACCAACGCAACTCACCCCTCAGCCTGGCCAATGATGAAGCTGAACTGATTGTGCGCGGTCAGATAAAGCAATATCAGGTAAGCCCTATTGCCGCCGGCGGCGATTCGCGTGCCGCCCAAAACCGCCTGAGCATCGGAATTGAGGTGGATTTTACCGACACCCGCAACGAAAAAGCCAACTTTACCCAAACCTTCACTTTTTACTCTGACTTTGCCCAGGAACTGACCCTGGAACAAGTAGAAGTAGAAAAAATTGCAGAAATTTTTGAACAATTGATTTTGGATATCTTTAACAAAACTGTCGCCAATTGGTAATAAACCACTTGAATCTATGGACAAAGCCGCCCTCTTACGTCTGATTGATGCGCCTGAACTGCTATCCGAAACCGATTTGGAGAGCTTGGAAGAAATGGCCGCCACTTACCCCTATTTTCAGATTCCGCACCTGCTCATTGCCAAATATACCCACGATAAAAAAAGCATGCTGGCCCCTCAAAAAATCCGCCGGGCCGCTCTTTATGCCTATAACCGCAACCGCCTCCGGCATTTTATTCAAAACGCAGCCCCACTCAACCGGGATGAACTACAACTCAAAACGCATTTTGAGCAGGTAGATAATGCCACGCTCAAAATCACCCGCGAACTGGACGAGGAAGCCGTGCCGGGCTTGCCAAATGCCGAAGCAGAAAACGAAACCACGGTTTCATTTTTTGATAATCTTGATATTGAGGAGCCAGTACTCGAAAAATTTTTGGATACCCAGGCCGAGCCTTCCGAAACACTGGCTCTTCAGCTACATAACGAAGGCCAAACCGAAGCCTCTGAGCAAATGTATCAGCAACTGGCCCGCCTCTATCCCGAAAAGGCGGCCTATTTTTATCGCCAATTGGCCATCCTGACCGACAAAGAAATCTATCTCCTAATGGCTGCCGAAGCCGAAGTCCAGCCCCTCCCCAATACTGAGGTGCAGCCTTTTTTTTGAGAATATTGCCGAGGAAAATCCTGTCAATGAAGTGCCGGGAACTTCCAGCTCATTCTTTGACGGGATTCAACTGCCGGAAGAGGAAATTGCGCCCTTGCCTCAGAAGCTTGTTCCCCCTTTAGAACCAGCATTGTTTGACTTTAATCAGGTAGAAGAAAGCCCCGAAACTTTTTTTGAAGCCCTTGCCCGGGCCGAAGAAGAAAGCTTCTTTGACCAAGAACGACTGCCCCAAACGGAGGATGCCTTTACCCTCCTGCAAAGTGAAGGCCAAGCCCCCAAGCAAAGCTCCGAAGAAACCCCGGCGGTGGCCAGCCCACTCCCAACCAATGCGACGACTTCTTTTTTTGATGAGTTTGACCAGGAAGAAGAACTGCCTGCTGACCTAAACCGACTCCCGAATGAAAACCAGGCCGTTCTCCTTTTTAACCAGGGAAAGACCCAAGAATCCATTCAAGTCTATGAGCAATTGCTGGAGCGCAACCCCCAAAAAGCCAGCTATTACCTTAGTCAAATCAATGTCTTGAAAAGCAACCTGGCCGTCGAATCGGAGCCCAGCCTCAAAAAAAGCACCCCAACCCCCAACACTCCCTGGAAAGAACACCCCGAAGAGGAGGCCATCGACGAACGACTGGCCATCGAGCTTTTCAATGAAGGTAAAGTGGAGGAAGCCGTTGCGGTGTATGAAAAACTCATGAACCGCTATCCAGAAAAAAAGTCCTACTTTCGCCAACAAATTGAGATTCTCAAAAGCTAGTGGCAGCACGAATGTGGGGCATTCAAAGGAGAAAGAAAAAAACCCTCGGCTTTCCGAGTATTTTTACAAATAATAAAACTATCTTTGTAGGAATAGTTCACCTTCACGGCAAGTATTTATGCACAAGATTCAGGACAAAATCGTGCTCATCACGGGCGGCGCGCAGGGCATTGGCAAGCTTCTTGGCCATAAATGCCTTCAAGAAGGGGCAAAAGCCCTGGTTATTTGGGACCTCAACTCCGAATTGCTTCACCAAACTACCGAAGACTTTCGGGCCGAAGGCTATACCGTACATCCTTATCAGGTAGATGTCTCGCAGGTGCATGAGATAGAAGCGCAGGCGGCCCGAGTTTTGAACGAGGTAGGGCGAATAGATTTACTCTTCAACAATGCGGGCATAGTGGTGGGTAAGCTTTTTAAGGAACATCAGGCTTCTGACATTGACCGCACTTTGCAAATCAATGTAGCGGGGGTGATGCATGTGGCGCGGGTGTTTTTGCCGGCTATGCTGGAGGCCGGAGCGGGGCATATTATCAACATTGCCTCAGCCTCTAGTCTGACCCCCAACCCCAAGATGTCGGTGTATGCCGCCAGCAAATGGGCGGTGCTTGGCTGGTCAGAGTCATTGCGCCTGGAGCTGGAGCGCGAAGGCAAGGATTTGCACGTAACCACGGTTTTGCCAAGCTATATCAATACAGGGATGTTTACGGGAGTGAAGGCCCCGCTTATCACGCCCATTTTAGACCCCGAATACATCAGCCGGGAGATTATCCGGGCCGTAAAGAACAACCAGATTCTTTTACTGGCACCTTGGTCAGTGCAACTTTTGCCCATTTTGCGGGGCATATTGCCTACGCGGGTATTTGATTTTGTGGGCGGAACCTTGTTTGGTATTTACGATACGATGGCCAATTTTATCGGACGTACCCAGACCAGCCAAAGCCCCGAGGCTGAGAAGCCGGCTCAGAATGGCAAGGCCCGTCGCAAAACGCCGGCAAATCCGGCTTAGATTTTTTAGGAAAATTTTTTAATGCTACCTTGAAGCAATATGTCGGAAACCCAAGTGGCTCCTCAACTCCAAATGGCCGACCATACGGCCCCCAGGCCTAAAATCAATACCGGTCGGGCGGTAAAAACCCTCCTTCGCCAGCAACAGGATTTCTTTAAAACAGGACAAACCCGCCCGGTGGCCTTTCGCCTGGCCCAGTTACGCAAGCTCAAATGGCTTCTTAAAGACCACGAGGGGGCTTTTTTTGCCGCCTTGCAGCAAGATTTTCAGAAACCCGCCTGGGAGACTTACACTACTGAGCTAGCCCTGGTTTTGCAGGAGATTGAAACGATGCGCGACCACCTCTACCGCTGGGCCAGCCCTCAAACCGTGGCCGATTCGCTCATCAACTTTCCGGCCTACAACCAGATTTACCCGGAGCCTTATGGAGTGGTGCTCATCATTGGAGCCTGGAACTACCCTCTCCAGCTCACCCTTTTGCCTTTGGTGGGGGCCCTGGCGGCGGGTAATTGTGCGGTTGTGAAGCCTTCCGAAATGGCCCCTCATACCTCAGCCTTACTGGCCCGGCTGTTTGCCCAGACCTTTGCGCCCGAATACCTGAGCATTGTAGAAGGGGGGGGCGAAACTGCCCAGTTGTTACTGGCCGAAAAATGGGACTATATTTTCTTTACTGGAAGCACTCGCGTAGGCCGCATTGTGGCACAGGCGGCCGCTGCTCATCTGACCCCGGTTACGCTCGAGCTCGGAGGCAAAAATCCTTGTGTGATTGATGAAACGGCCTCCATCGAGCTGGCCGCCCGCCGAATCGCCTGGGGTAAGTTTATCAATGCCGGCCAGACCTGTGTTGCCCCGGATTATGTCTGGATTCATCGTTCCCAAAAAGAAGATTTTATCAAAGAGCTACGCCGGCAATTGCGGCTTTTCTACGGCGATAATCCCCTCAACAGCCCAGATTATGCCCGCATCATCAATGATGCCCATTTCGCCCGGCTCTCGGCCCTGATGGAAGGCGGGGATGTGCGCATTGGGGGGCAAACCCAAAGCCACGAACGCTATATTGCGCCTACGGTGATAGAAGAGCAGGACTGGCAAAGCCCGCTTATGCGGGAGGAAATTTTTGGGCCTATTTTGCCCGTACTGGTTTTTGATGACTGGGCCGAGGTAATCCCGTGTTTGCAAAATCTGCCCAAACCTTTGGCGCTGTACTTGTTTAGCCATCATCCCCGTAGAGTAGAGACCTTGCTGGATTCGCTGGCTTTTGGGGGGCTTGTGTCAATGATACGCTTTCGCAGGTTGTCAACGAACGCTTGCCCTTTGGAGGAGTAGGCTCCAGCGGAATGGGTGCTTATCACGGAAAAGCCAGCTTTGATACTTTTACGCATTATAAAAGTGTACTCAAGAAAGCGACTTGGCTCGATATTCCCTTACGCTATGCGCCCTATCAGGGTAAACTAGAGCTGACGAAATGGTTTTTCTGGCTGGCACGCTAGCCCCAGAGGGTAGTCTGACCCTGCACTCATACAGCATTCCGGGAAATAGATTCAGGAAGGAAGTGATTTTTCGGCCTGGGCGTTCCAGCGAGGCAACTGCCGCACGCGCTTCTTCAGGACTACCTCGGGGTTTGGAATAAATATATTTGAGCAGCGATGCCTGAGAGCAATCACTGCTCCCTTTGAGAAGAGAGCACGCTGAAAGATGGTTTAATGCGCCAAAGCCGGACGGGGAGCGTGTTTGGCAAATTCTACTTTGGCAATAGTACGATTATGAACCTCATCCGGGCCATCGGCCAGGCTCAGCGTCCGGGCCTGGGCATAGTAATACGACAGCTTGAAGTCGTCGGTGATGCCAGCGCCGCCAAAAGCCTGAATGGCCTCATCAATGATTTTGCGGGCCATTCGGGGAGCGGCCACTTTAATCATCGCAATCTCGGCCCGGGCCGCTTTATTGCCAATGGTATCCATTTTATAAGCGGCATCTAAGGTGAGCAGACGGGCCTGGTTAATCATCACCCGGGCTTCTCCGATGCGTTGCTCCCAAACCGATTTTTCGTGAAGGTAAGACCCAAAAGCTTCGCGGGCCATAAGCCGCTGCACCGTCATTTCCAAAACACGCTCGGTCATTCCGATGAGCCGCATACAGTGATGAATGCGCCCCGGGCCCAAACGCCCCTGGGCAATCTCAAAACCGCGCCCTTCGCCCAGGATGACATTTTCGGCCGGAACCCGCACATTGTCTAAAATCACCTCGGCATGGCCATGCGGGGCATCATCAAAGCCAAACACATTGAGGTGGCGCACTACTTTGATGCCCGGGGTATTGGCAGGAACCAGTATCTGGGTTTGTTGGCGATAAGCGGCTTCATTGGGGTCAGATTTGCCCATCACGATATAGACCTGGCAACGGGGGTCCAACACTCCCGAAGACCACCACTTGCGGCCATTGATGACATAAGAATCCCCTTCCTGTATAATAGAGGTTTGGATATTGGTAGCATCGGAAGAAGCCACCTCGGGTTCGGTCATCAAAAAGGCCGAACGAATTTCGCCGCGCAGCAGGGGTTTGAGCCAGCGCTCTTGTTGGGTTTCGCTGCCATAGCGCACCAGCACTTCCATGTTGCCGGTGTCGGGCGCACTGCAATTAAAAACTTCGGAAGACCATAATACCCGGCCCATGATTTCGGCCAGGGGGGCATATTCAAGATTGCTCAGCCCGGCCCCAAAGTCAGATTCGGGCAAAAACAAATTCCAGAGACCCTGGGCTTTGGCTTTTTCCTTGAGCTCTTCCAGAATGGGGGGAACCTGCCAGCGATTGGCACCAAAAGCCGCCATTTGGGCATCCAGGGTGCTTTCGTTGGGGTAGATGTATTCGTCCATAAAGGCTTGGACACGCTTCATCCAGTCGCGGGTTTTGGGGCTGTGTTCGAAAACCATACAAATCTCTAAGTTTACTGCATAATTAATTAGTAGTAAACTTAGAGATTTTTTTACAAAATTAAAAAGAGGACAAAAGATTAAAGGAAAGCTTAAATTTTTTTATATTATTTAAAAAAAACCTTCTATACAAGCAAATTTTAATTTCAATTTTTCTTCCCAGGCTTGTTTTGTTGCGGGTTGATTTCGGCAATGATGAAAGCCTCTTGGGCCAAATCGCGAATAAATCCCGTAAAGAAGTGTTGGTTTTTAAGCTTGATTTCGCTGACCGAAATGATGGCATCAAAGGCCTCGCCATTTTTGCGTTGGGCCTTAACGTGTCGGGTTTTACCCAGAATGCGGGCTTCTTGCGTGCTGAGATAGCGTTCAATAGAAGCATCATGTTGCCCTGCATCGGGTGAAGCCATTAGGCAGGAAATGTTTTGCCCGATGATTTCTTGGGTGCTGAAGCCAAACATAGTTTCTACCACTTGGTTGGCACTTTGCACGATGCCTTGGGCATTGATGGTCAGGATGGCATCAGTGGAGGCATTTAAAATGGCGGTAATTTCTTCGTTGCGGCGTTCGATGGTAGATTCGCGTTCGCGCAGCTTAAGCAGGGCTTTTTTTAGAATTTGCTCATTGTCGCCCAGTTTTCGGTTGATGCTGGCGAGGTCTTTTTGTTTTTCTTCCATTTCCTGCTGGGTTTTGTGCAGGTTGAAAAGGTTTTGGCGTAGTTCTTCTTCGCTTTTGCTGAGTTGCTGGTTGATTTGGTACAATTTATTTTGTTGCTCGTGCTGCTCGGTGATGTCAAACAAAATACCGTCAAAAATGATGGTATCGCCTTTGTGGCGGGGCGAAGCCTGGGCTTTGACCCACACCCATTTTCCTTTCTGATGCCGCATTCGCCCTTCCCAGGCATAAGGCTTCATACTCACCATAGATTCGTAATATTGCTCAAAGAAAGCATCTCGTTCGGAGGGGTGCAAAATTTGGATTATTTTCTCCCGTCCAAAAGCCAGAAACTCTTCGGGCAAATAGCCAAGTACCTGAGCGATATAATCAGAGATAAAAGTATAGCTTGAGGTTTTCTCCTTAGTATTGGTTTCAGACTGATAGATGACGCCAGGAATATTGGCCGTCATGAAATGAAAGCGTTCTTCTTTTTCGGCCAGTTCTTTGTTGATGCGCAGCATTTCTTTTTCCCGATTGCGAAGCAAGGCCTTTTGTAATACTTGTTCATTGTTTTTGAGTTTTTGATTTTGGGCTTCCATGGCCTGGCTTTGGGCTTGCAGGGTTTCTTTTTGAATTTGGAGGGTGCTGAGGGCCTCATCCAGTTCGCGCTGGTGGGTAATATCATTGATATAGCCCGCTACGCGGAGGGCTTTGCCCGACTCATTTTCGCGCAAAACCTGGCAATAGGCCCTAAACCAGCGATACTCGCCCGTTTTTACCTTTAGGCGGTGTTCGTTCAGGAAGGAGAACTGCCCGGAGCGGTCTTTGATAAAATTGACAAATTGGCGAAAAACCCTTTCCTGGTCCTCGGGATGCAGGATAGCCATCCAACTGGAAAGGCGGTTGGGGAAATCGGAATCACCATAGCCCAGGTTGGATTTGAGTTGGGGCGACCAGGAAAAGGGTGTCTCAGGGCGCAAGATTTCGTCTTCGGGGACTACCATATCCCATAGGCCTTCACTGGATATTTTATTGATTAAATCTAAGCGAATCAAGGACTCGCTTAATTGCCGGGTGCGGCTCTGCACTTCTATTTCTAAATTGGCTTTGAGGCTTTCCAGTTCATTTTGCTTGATGCGCATTTGCTCCTGGGTGATGGTCAGCTCTTCCATATTTTGACGCATTTCTTCTTCCTGGGCGCGGAGCATTTCGGTTTGTTCTTGAAGCTCGGCTAGCAGTTCTGTGGTGCGTCCGGCGTTTTTGACCGAAGCCACTGAAGCGGCCAGGCTTTCGCCCAGTTTTTCTATCAGTTCTATCTGATAATCTTCAAGTGCCTGAAAAGAAGCAATTTCAAGCACGCCTTCAATGCGCTCATTGAATAGCATCGGCACCAGGAGCAGGTAGCAGGGGCGGCATCGCCCAGGCCGGAGGTGATGCGAAGATAATCCTTCGGTACTTCTTTGAGATAGATTGTTTCACGCTCCAGATAGGCCTGGCCCACGAGAGTCTCGGCATATTCAGGATGGACTTTGATGCGTTTTTGCAGATATTTTTTTCGGTTGTAGGCATAGCAGGAGACCATGTCGAGGTAAATTAGCCATTCGGCCTCATCTGGCTCTTGCACAATAAAAATGCCGCCCTGGTTGGCATTGAGATACTGGATCAGTTCGGCCAGAAAGATATCCCCCAGGGCTTCAAAATTGCTGCTATTGCGCCGGATAAGGTCCGAAAAATGAGCCAGCCCCTGGGTAACCCAGTTGCGTTTTTGATTGGTTCGCTCGGCCATATAAAGCTGAGAACGCATCGCCAGCAGGGCATTGCCCAGCGAATCGTGGTCGGAGGCCGGGGTAAAAGGATAGTCAAAATCCTTGTTTCCAATTTTTTGGGCAAATTCGGCGGCCTTGCGCAGGTTTTGGGAGAGCTGCTGGCCGGCTTCCATCACCGCCCCCAGTTCATCAGAAGAGATTTCCACATTCTCGACCAGATGCCCCTCGGAAAGTTCATCTAGCAGGCGGATGGGCTTCTGTATAGAGCGATGCAGGGCTAGCATGCTGGAATAGGCAAAACCGATTAACAAACCCACCAAAACCAGGCTGATGAGCACAATAAGGAGAATAAAAAACGAATGTTTTCGCGGGTCTGGCTCACACTTTGGCGCAGCGACGCTTCGGTTTCGGCCACGATTTCGTTGAGCAAAGCCGAAACCTTCCGGCGGGCGTTTTGGGCATGGCCGGTGGCCAGCTCGGTGATTTTCAAGCTGAGTTCATTACGACGGCGCACCCTCAAGAGCAAGCGTTCCAGGTTGAGGGTATCCTGTTCTTGAAATTTTACCAAAAAATCTGCTTTATTTTTTCAAAAAAAAGGTCAATTTCTTCCTGGGTTTTTTGGTAGTGTTTGAGGGCTACCTGCACGGAGTCAAACCGGCCAACCAAATCTGTCCGATGAAGCTTTTTTTTGAGCATATTCAGGCTATCGCGGACGGGGGCAATTTGCTTTTGCCAGATGACCTGCCGCTCCATTTTGAAGCGAAGGTCGGCGGAGAGCAGGTAGGCACGCTGCGAGGCCGCTACACTATTGAGTTCGCTAATGAGCCTTGAAGTCAGAATAGGTATGGGCAGACCTACTTCTTCTATTTGCAGCACGGCCTGTTCATTTTCGGTGCTTTTCCAATACACAATGGCCGGGATAGCAATCAGAGCCAGTATAAAGACTACTGACAAAAGCAGCAGACGGCCCCGGATACTTGAAAACAAATGAGAATGGGCAGAAGAATTTGATGATGTCATAAGGATAAAATGCCAAGCGGCCACTAGGTGTTGCGCAAGATGACAAAAAAACATTCGGAAAAACCGTACCAAAGCCCGGTCGGTGTAAGAAAAAATGCACCTTAATACTTCAAAGCCAGTTCTTTATCTACGGCATAGATGCTGACCTGCCGGGCCCCTTCTTCGGTGTAGTTAAATTTTGTTTTCAAGTTTTCAATCAGCGAGCGCACATCTTGCTTGATGCGCTTGTCATATTTATCAAATCCGGGGCGGCCATAGTCCAGGATGGCCCGGCGGAAGTTTTCATTGTGTTGATAGACCATCAACACATTCTCTTTCAGGTTATGGGTGTATTTTTCAAAAAGCTTTTGAAATAGCTGGGTTTCGGGCAGTTTTTTGTTTTCAAGCTGTATTTCCTGGGCCAGGGTGGTGGAGATGTATTCAGCCTGCACATCTTTTCGGAAAATTCTTCTTTCGCGGTTGGTACAGTCATTGCCCAGCATCACCACCTCAAATTTTTTGAAAAACTCATCGCTCATCTCCACCAAGTCATTGGTATAGGGGTTGGTTTTGATTTCGTTGGGTTCAAAATTGATGGCGAAAAGATAGTTTTGCAGGTCGCGCGAGATATTGGCCCGGTTGTAAGAATAGATAGATTCTTTCACCTGTTGCAAGACATTGAAGTCGTACATATCGCGCAGCGATTCGACAAAACCTTCGGGAATAGACTCGTTGAGCCGGGTTTTGTCAAAAAGGCCTCTACGGTATCCATCGTAATGAGTTTATCCTCTTTGGCGTATTTAGCCAGAAAATCATTGAAAATGTTGAGCGATTGTCGTCCGGAGAAGCCCTTATGCCCTTCTAGTTCAGATTCTTCCAGGATTTTTTTGAGGGTGCGTTTATCCAGCCTTTTGGAATCTTCGTCAGAAAGCCAGTTGGGAATATGCCCGGCATAGAGTTCCATTTTGAGCAGCAAATAGTTTTCGTCTAGGTATTTGCGATAGCGTTCCGGGTTTTTTATCCATTTTCGGATGGCGGGCGAATCATTGTTGAGCCGGGATGAAACAATGATTTTGGCCACATTGTCCAGCACTTCGGGCAAGAAATAAGCCCCGATATTTTCTCCAAACTTATTCCGGAAAATCCGGACCTCCGTCTTGTAATCCAGCACATAGGGCACATTCACATTGATAATCCGGTCTTTAAAAGAGGGGATGTCTTCGTAGTGAAATTTGTCCTGGGGGTTTACCAGGCCCACAAACAGCGATTTGATGCGCTCTTCAATCAGCCCTACTTTGTGTACCCCATCGCTGATGATGCCGTGTAGTTTCATAAGCCGCCGCACATTGTGCTCCTTAATATCCATTAGGGCCAGGATACCGTTGTTGGTGCGGGCCAGGTTGGAATGAATGTAGTTGACCTTGTCGGTTTTGAGCAGGGCATTGAGCATTGTTTGGATAGTGGGGCTGGTGATATAGCCTTTGTAGATAGGGTCGCTGGAGTTGAAAACGGTTACACCTTCGCCAAACTGCCGGTTAAACACCGCCTTGCGGGCCCCGGCCATGGCCAGCACCTCCAGGGGGTCGCCCAGCAGATTGAGCAGATGGGCATAGAGCGAAGTACAAATGCTACAGGCCATGTCTTTAAAGACCCATTCATATTCTTTTTCGTGAAAGAGGTCCTGCTTAAATTTCTTATCCCGAATCAACTCGTTCAAAAAGCCTAGCCGGAAATGCTTGGGAATGAGCAAGATAGGGTGGTCGTGGTTGGGGCAGCTAAATTCTACCCTTTCCTGGGGCAAGGCCTCCACATTGACCTGCACGGGTTTGTAACTGCCTTCGGCCTCGGGCTCATCATTCTCGATGCTGAGATGTTGCATAATGGCTTCCATTTTTTGGTAGCCGCCCAACTTCTTGACATCCAGCCGCCAGTAAATCTCATAGCAAGCCCCCTGAGGCAAAAGCGTATAATCTTCAAATTTTTGGAGCAAATTATTGAGAAAGGTGCTTTTGCCACTGCCCGGAGGGCCCTCAAAAAGGAAGATATTTCGGTTTTGTACCCCTTTTTTAAAACCATCGGCCAGCTTGATAAAGCGATTGGCAAACAAACGGTCCGAGAAAAATGGATTATCGCAATCTTTTTCAAACAAAGCCGAGCAATCGTATTGCTCCATTTGCACAGTGTTGTTTTCCTCGTTTGGGTCATTGTCTGCATCTACATAGTGATGCACCATATCGTAAAAAAGCTGGAAAATATCCCGGAAAATAAGCCGGGGCTGCCGGTTTGCCAAGTCTAAAAACTCCGCAAAACTTAAAGGAATGCGGAGTTCCTGATTGCGTAGTTTTTCACTCAGTTTTTTGAGGGCTTTTTCCGAAGTAGTATGGCGTGCAGAAGGGCTGTCAGATTGTATCATAATGGGCCGGATAATGATATTGGCAGGCAAACCCGGCTGAAAATAAAGGCCCAGACTTGCCTGCTATCAAATATACATCGCCTTCGCCAAATTACAAATTTGCGCCCGATAAAATCCTGACCCGGCTTAAAAATGAACCCCCCCAGCAAAGGAAGCCGGGGGGGGTGCTGGAAAGAAGGATATGGGATTACTTCTTGGGCAGATTCCAAAGCCACTGAGCATCGGTAGTTTGCAATTGGCTTCGTTCTATATCGCTGGGCGTATTTTCGTAGCTCATCTGATTGACCGGCACAATGTTGCCGTTGACAATCTCAAATACCGTCCAGAGGGTGCCACTTTGGTTAGGGACAAAAAATTCTGCCATTAACTGCCCCTGGCTATATACTTGCACCCGGGCCCCCGATAGAGCCAATGCATTGCTATTGCTGCTGCTACGATTGGTGTAGTTGTGTACCGAATAGCGATACATACCACTGCGCTCATCCTCGATGGTGAAAGTCTCGGGGCCATAAGACGTTACATCGTCCACATCCAGCATTACAGCGGAGCCGGCCGGGCTGCGGTTGCTGTAGAAAGCATGGAAACGGTCGCCACTGCTCAAGGGGCCAGTCAGGTGCGCATCCAAGTCGCTGGGTGTACTGCCCCAACTCAGTACAATGCGAAACTTGGCCGTGTCATTAAGCGGGCTGATAGAGGCGTTTTGATTGTTGATAGAAGTGCCTCCCAGGCTCAATACTGTAAAATACAGGGTGTAAAAGCCCGAGCCACTGGCCTCAATGGTATAATGTCCAGTAGGCAGGTCGTTAAACTGGTAAGCCCCATTGGTCGTGGTGCTGCTTTGAGCCAAAATGGCCCCACTGCCCGCATTGATGCCCGCCCGGATTTTGAGGCTCAAGCCCGAAACGCCCTGTCCGTTTAGTGCATTTTTGATGAACCCGGCCATATTGCCATTGCCCGAAATACCCTGGCTGATTTGCAAAACGGCGGCCAGAAAGGTGGTTTGATTGCTGACCACAAGCACCCGCTCATAAATAGCTACCCGATAAGTGGCCAATTGAAAGGTAATAATATAATCGCTTGCACCGGGTACCGAAAACTCAAAATTACCCTGGGCATCGGTGCTCGTAGTGGCAAGGGTAGTGCCGCCCCGGCTCACGGCCACACTCACCCCACTCAAGGGCTGATTGCTGAGGGCATCACGAACCGAGCCTATGACCAAACCTGGCTCGGCGGGGACACCGGGATTGACGGCTTCATCGCCGCAGGCAGAAAACAAAAAGGTAAAACCTAAGAGAAGGAGGAAGACGGGCAAAAAGTGCTTTTTCATGAAGAATAAAAGATTTAATGAAATAATTTTTTCGGGTTACGAAAGCCTTAAAGTCCACCTTAGGAGATTGTTACCTTGTAGCAAACAAAATTTTTTTCGGAGCAAAGAAAAACTATCTCGGCCCTAGTGAAGCAGGCGCGAAGTTTTGCGCCCATTTTTACGAAGAGGGGTGGGAGGAGGCTATTTTAAGGATTTTAGGTAAAGCCATTTCTGTTTGGCAATTTTCTGCCTGATGCGGGTAGATTTGCAGCACAATTTTGGTTTCTAGGTGGGGTTTTCCACCGCTTGTCAGTATTCAAAATTGCGCAATCGCGGCTTTACTTGAAGGAAACAGGCTTTGGTTTCCGGCAAATTGCGGGCGGGCAGGAGGGGAATAACAGCAATCCGCCTGATTTCTATCAGGATGCAGGTCTTATTTCCTATACCCACAAAAAATAGGCTTGGCCTAGGCCCTCCTCTCCGAAAAAGATTTACTCGTCCTAGAAATGCAAGCAAAGCAGGTTTTTATCCGAAAAATTGACCAGGTTCTCAGTGATGCTGTGATGCAAAAACCGACGAAAACCACCGTAGCCATGCGTAGTCAGGGCTATCAAGTCCATTTGATAAATATGGGCAAAGGCAGTGATACCGTCCTCAATGGTGTGGTCATTATAGATATGTTTTTCTATCTTGCCAAACAAGCCATGAGCTTCCAAAAAAGTATCCATTTGATTGAGCACCTGGGCCGTATCTTTAAAATTGTCGGGAGTATTGACATAGAGCAGGTGCAGCTTGGCCCCCAGTTCCTGACAAAAGTGCACCAGCCCAGTAAAATCATTCAGGGCCTGAGTTTGGATAAAATCATAGGCAAACACCACTTTTTGT
>JAAUUB010000080.1 GCA_012031215.1 Microscillaceae bacterium
TTGCTTTTCGGCCCAGGTGTGGGGGGCATGGTCGGTCGCAATGACATCGAGGCGGTCATCAAGCAGGGCTTCCCAGAGGGCTTCGCGGTGCGGAGCCGCTTTAATGGCCGGATTGCACTTGATGAGTGTGCCCAGGGCATCATATTGGCTGGCCTCAAACCAGAGATGGTGGACGCAGACTTCCGCCGTGATGCGCTTTTCGGTCAGGGGCTGGTGTTGGGAGAAAAGAGACAGCTCATCCGCCGTTGTCAGATGCAGGACATGGAGCCGGGTTTGGTAGCGCTGTGCCAGGCTCACCGCCAGAGAAGAAGACTGGTAACAGGCCGCCACACTCCTGATTTCGGGATGAAAGCGAATGGGAATGTTTTCGCCATATTCCTGGCGGTAGCGGGCCGAATTGGCCTGGATGAGGGCTTCGTCCTCGCAATGGGTGGCAATGAGCAGGGGCGAATGCTTAAAAATATTTTCCAGGGTAGAGGGATTATCCACCAGCATATTGCCCGTAGAAGAGCCCATGAAGATTTTGAGTCCGCAGACCCATTCCGGGTGGGTGCGCAGTGCTTCTTCGGCATTGTCATTGGAAACGCCCATAAAAAAGAATAATTGGCCAGCGATACCTGAGCCGCCCGCTGGTATTTTTCCTCGAGCAAGGCCTGGGTCAGGGCATTGGGCACGGTATTGGGCATTTCCATAAAAGAGGTTACTCCGCCGGCTACGGCGCCCGGGCTTCGGTATATATTTCGGCTTTGTGGGTCAGGCCTGGTTCGCGAAAATGCACCTGGTCATCTATCAAACCGGGCAGGAGATACTGCCCCTGGGCCTCAATGTACTGGTCGGCTTTCCGGGCCGAAAGGTCAGGGCCAACTTCTGCAATGCGGCCCTCGTGGAGGTAAACGTCGGCGGTTTTTATCTCTCCTTCGTTCACAACTTGCGCTCCCAAAATCACGAAACTTTTCATTTTTTTCACTTAGTTTTAAGCCCGTCAATGCGACCAAATATAAGCAAAAACAGTTAGTTTCGTGTAGATGACGGCTCGATGTTTAGGAGAGCTGGCCACTCTGCCAATTCTTATGGTCATTTATTCCTCTTTCAAGTTGATTCTTCTGATTTTCCCTGTTCCATCACTTTCGTAAAGCAACTTTCCAACTTCTCTTACATATTTAAGGGGTATTTTGGGATTATTTATGTCTTTTCCGCCATCTCTATGCCATTTCGACTCCCATTTAGAGTAATAGGGTTCTAAGTCTTCAGGAATTAATTTGTATATTTCTACTATTTCAATTCCCCGGTAAACAGCAAAAATCCAATTAACTTTTCTATATTTTTCGATGATTACGGGGTTCATGTGGTGATGTGTGGAAAAACTTTTGGTAAGTGATACATTCACTGATTTTAGTTCATACTCATTCCCTTCTGCATCCACAGCGTCATTCCCTTCACGACCAGGTAAGTCCGACAAGCCAGTAATCAATAATACTTGAAGTAATTTCCCTCCATTGTCTTGAAAAATATCGTGTATTCCATTTTTTGTTGCTAAATCTTGTAGCATTTGCAAGGATGGATAGATAAGATTGATTATTTCTATGGCATCATATTTTGCCTCAGGCTCGGGAGCGATGCCAGGTTTTGTTTCCCTTTTTAGCAAATCTGCCACATCAACCTTTAAAGCTTTTGCAATTTCACAAAGCTTTTCAATAGAGATATTTTGTTTGGCATTCTCAATATAACCGATATAGGTTCTGTCAATTTCCGCTTTATAGGCAAGCTCTTCTTGGGTCAATCCAAGTTGCTTTCTATGCTTAATTACATTTCCTGCAATTATTAGCAGCAGGTCTTCTAATTTATTTAGCAATTCCATATAATTGCAAAATTGTCGAATATAATCGGAGTTTTCCTCCGAATATATTCGACAATTTTACTAACTTTGTGCCATGAAAAAAGCATACTCGACTCTAAACGGTACTCAATTCATTGGAGATTCATTGGAATTCCTCAATGACTATCCTGATGATAGTATTGATTTGGTTATGACTAGTCCCCCCTTTGCCCTTCTCAGAAAAAAAGAATACGGGAATGAAGACCAACCGGAGTATATAGAATGGCTAATGCAATTTGGAAGCTTAGTTTTTAAAAAGTTAAAATCGACAGGGAGTTTTGTCCTTGATTTAGGGGGGGCTTACAAAAGTGGTGTTCCTGTGAGAAGTTTGTATAACTTCAGAGTTCCTATTGAGTTCTGCGACAATATCGGTTTTTTTCTTGCTGAGGATTTTTATTGGTATAATTCATCTAAACTCCCGAGCCCGATTGAATGGGTAAATAAAAGGAAAATCAGAGTTAAAGATGCTGTAAACAACATTTGGTGGTTTTCAAAAACACCCTATCCCAAGGCAGATGTTACTAAGGTTTTAGTCCCTTACAGTGACCGGATGAAAATATTGTTGAAAAATCCAGAGGATTATTATACGCCTAAAGAAAGACCCTCAGGACATAATATTGGATTAAATTTTATTGATAATGGGGGTGCCATTCCTCCAAATTTGCTTCAAATTCCTAATTCAGAATCAAATTCAAACTACTTGTCAATTTGCAAAAAACAGGTTTAAAAGGGCACCCCGCAAGATTTCCTGCTAAACTACCTGAATTCTTTATTAAGTATTTAACTGATAAGGGGGACTTAGTTGTTGACATTTTTAGTGGGTCTAATACTACTGGATATGTAGCTGAAAGTCTTAAAAGAAAGTGGATAAGTATTGAATTAGACCCATATTATGCCGCCATCTCCTCTTTTCGCTTTTTGCCCAACAATTTATCTGAAAAGGACTTACTTAATGCTTATTTTTCTATATTGGCAGGAAAAGAATTGAAAATAATGGATTTTCTGATGAATACTCGTGAGGTTCCAAGGGAAGCCAAAGATTTTGTCCTTTCCGAGAAATTAGCACTAGACAACCGCGACAAACTTAAAAAAGCCGAAAAGAGTAAACTTCAAGTTTTGGAAAAGGCAGCTTCTTTTTTCTTTTAATGACACTTAACATGCAACTCAACGAACAAAACTTCCGTGTTTGCATCCTTGGCGGGGGCAATCTGGGCCGGGCTTTGGCCGAAGGATTCTTGGAAAGCGGGCAGGTGCTTCCAGAAAACCTCCGTATTACCCGCCGCAAAACCCATTTGCTGGCCGACCTGGCGCAAAAAGGGCTTCGCGTGATGGCCGATAACCCCGCCGCCGCACAGGGCACCGACTTGGTTTTGCTGGCCGTGAAGCCCAAAATTGCCTTTGAAGTGCTGGCCGAAATTAGCCCTGTTCTTCATCCGGGTCAAATATTGGTCTCGGTGGTTACAGGGGTGGCCCTGACCGAACTCCAGGAGGCCGTACCCGCAGGGGTGCTCCTCTTTCGGGCTATGCCCAATACTGCCGTATCCATCCGAGAGTCTATGACCTGCATCGCCACCCAAAACGCATCGCCGGAAGATTGCGCAAAAGTATTGAACCTGTTTGAGGCCGTTGGCAAAGCCATCCTGATAGAGGACGAACTGATGGCCGCCTCCACAGTGCTGGGAGCCTGTGGCATTGCCTTCGCCTTGCGCTATATCCGGGCTGCTTCGCAAGGAGGCATAGAAATTGGCTTTGATGCCCAAACCGCTCAGCTCATCGCGGCGCAGGTGGTCAAAGGAGCCGCTGGCTTATTGCTCGAGACCGGCCACCACCCCGAACAGGAGATAGACAAAGTAACCACCCCGCAAGGCTGCACGATTGTGGGCCTGAACGAGATGGAGCACCAGGGTTTTAGCTCGGCCCTCATCAAAGGCCTCAAAAGCTCTCACCTTAAAATAGCCGATATTGCCCGCCAGGCAAATGCTTGATATAATTGGAGAATTTTTAAAAAAAATAGGGCAAAAATTACAATAAACTGTAAATTGGGGTGCGCAAACTATTTTAAAAAAGCGGCAGGAAATATGCCCACCTGACCAAGATTAGTATAAATTTTGATTCAAAAATATTAACTCCAATTCCTCAAAAACGAAAATCTCATGGAAGACAAAAATGTGAAGGGTTATCTCGAGACACTGGCCCAGGAAATGAACGGCAATTATACGGAATATTCCGACGATACGGTTATCCTGACCGTGCCCCTGGAAGAAGGCCGTTTTCAAAGCATCCGAGGCATCATCACCGAGAAAGATTCGGGACTAATGCTGATATTGACCTCTACCATCTGCCGCCTGCACGAATACCCCAATGTGGTAGATTTTCGCCGTATGCTGGAGATGAATTATGAACTGGGCTACGCAAAAATTACTATCACTGATGAGGACTATCTTGAATTGATGGCCGCCATCAAGTACGAACTGGCCACCCCGGGGGAAATCCGCTATATGATTAATGAAGTAGCCGCCACCGCCGACCGTCTTGAGTTTGAGATTACGGGCGACGACCAGCACTAAGCCCTTCTTTTTTGTTCACCTTTTTTTGCACGCTAAACCCACCCTTGGGCAGTAGTGTGCTTTTTTTTGTTTTTTAGCCAATGCGCCTTTTTGCCCGATTTTTAGTCCTCCGAAGGGTATTCTTTCAAATCGGCTTCTATCCGGGCTTCAATGTCCCGAATCTGGCTCATCCGCTCTATAAAATCAGGCACAAAATCAAAGGCCACCGCAAACTGATAGACATAGGTGTATATACCAAATATATCGCCCGCCCCAAACCGGGTTTCGCCCTGCAAGGTCAGCAGTGAAAAAGCAATCACGCCTAAAACAAAAAATTCCGTCGCCCCAAAATTAATGGCTCCCAGGTCGGAAATACGGATTTTCCAGGCTTTGAGCTGGTGATAGTGGGCCGCTATCTTGTCCATCTCTCCTTGTCCGATGATTTCTACCTGGCGCTCCAGCTCATTGTTGTAGGCATTTTGTACTTTGCGAATCCGGGCTGCATAAAAGTAGTTATTGACCACAATGGGCAACAATAAGCTCAGGCAAATCAGTACAATCAGGGGTTTGTAGAAAAAAAGCATAAACACCGACCCAATGATGTTGTAGATGCCATAGAGATACCAATGCACGTAGTATTCAAAAAAATCAACTACTTCACGAATGAGGCTCGATCGGGCGGCTATCTTGGATACCTCTACCTGCCTTCGCTTTTGCTCGCCGATGAGCCGAATGACCAATTGGGTATAAATAGCCGTGAAAATACGGGTATCATAAAACCGACGGGCCATGCCAATGAGGAATTGCAAGACGTAAAGGCTGATAAAGAACCCAAGCCCGCCATACTGGCCCGCCAGCAAATCATTGATGGCCCGCCCCAGAAAAAAGGGCATCACCAAATGTAGGGTATTCTCGATAATCAATACCGAATAGGTGAGCCCTAAACCCCTGCGGTGCTCCCACATCAGGCGGCGAAAAAA
The DNA here is from genome assembly GCA_012031215.1 of Microscillaceae bacterium. Lineage (GTDB taxonomy): Bacteria > Bacteroidota > Bacteroidia > Cytophagales > Microscillaceae > JAAUUB01. Next base: position 5,403 of record JAAUUB010000080.1, read on the forward strand.
TCCGGTGGATGACATCAAAAATTAGCCTGGTATATTTACAATATGGTTTTTTATGGCCTTCGCCAAAGAAAAATAAAGGCGAAATATGCTATTCTAAGACCGTAAATTCAACGCGCCGGTTTTTTGAGCGCCCTGCCTCGGTGCTGTTGTCGGCGATGGGGTTTTTTTCCCCTTTACCCACGGCCTCGAGGCGGTTTTCGGCAATGCCCAACTGACTCACCAGGTGCCTTTTTACGCTTTGCGCCCTTCGCTCCGAAAGTTGCTGATTGCTTCCTTCCTCGCCAGTATTATCCGTATGCCCCTCGATACGCAATCGTAAATTGGGCTGTGTTTTGAGTAAACCGGCAATATTTTGCAAAGTAGATTCCGAACTGGGCTTAATCTGGTCGGCATTGTATTCAAAATTGATTCCGTAGATAATCAGTTTCTTATCTCTTTTGAGCGTCTCGGCCAGTTTGGGAAGTGATTCCCGGTTTTGGTTGTCCACCCCCTCCTCGATACTGGTTTTGAGAAGTGTAAAAAATTCGCGCGCCGCAGCCGGGTCAATCACATAATCATAGATTTTAAGATAAGCCACCGCTCCGGCACTGGCCTCGTTTTGAACCGCCAAATCATCAAAAAAGAAATTAATCACATTATCCTGGTCTGTCAAGGCCTCCTGTCCATTGTCCACAAAAGAGACTTTGGCTTCTCCATCGGCATAAATGCTCAAGATTTGGGTTTGGGCATCTCTGGTCAGAATATAATGACTGTATTCATTGGCTACAATGGGCGCAATATCACTATTAATAAAGTTATAAAAATTAAGCTGACCCGAAAAAATGTAAGCCCCTCTGTCTGTTTTCCGGTTCTTAAAGTCAATCACCCGTCGCCAGCTTTGTAAATCCGTAAATTTGAAATAAAGTTCTATGGAATAAGAACCCTTAAAAATGCGGGTAGCCGCATCATTAAAAGAAAATCCACAATTTTGTTCAAACACATAGACCTTTTTGCGGATGCCAAGTTCAGGAAGTTCTTCTGTTTCAAATATTCCGGGCGTGCCCAAGACGGTCAGGGCGGGCAGGCTTTGATTGCTTTCCTGAAGATTATTTTCAAAAACATATACGCCTGATGCATTTTGCGCCAACAAGCCAGCAATTCCTGGCAGAGACATTAAAAGGAACGCAAACACGAAGTGAAATTTTCTTGCACTTATCATACACCATGAATTAGAAAATGATAAAATACTGCAATCTAGCAGAAATGCTTTGTTTTCAAAAAAGATTGGGCAAATTCATCCAAAAAGTTTTTGTTGCCCCTGGCCCAGGCACAGAAAATAGTTCTGGCCTGCGCCCCATCATCATATTCCCAGAACATTCCCTTCCCGGTAAAAGATGCTGGTGCAGGCTTTGTAAGCCACGATGGGCTTTATGCCAAAAAAAGGCAATTCTTTAAACCCCTGCGCTTTCAGAAAATCGATTCCGGCCTGGTACTCCGGCCTGGAGGCATCATCGAGCAAAATCACCCCCGAAGCACTCAATGCGGAGGGACATTGCAAAAGGCAATGAACCCGGTCAAGCCCATCTACCACAATGAGGTCAAAAGCCTGATGGAGGGACTGAGGCTTGTGGGCATAGGGACCATTTTCTCCTTCCCGGGTAGCCTCGAAAAGCACCTGCGCATTGGGCGGCAATTGGGGACGTATTTTGGCTATCCAGGCGGGCTCGTGTTCTACGGCCAGCACCCGGCCTGTGTATTGGGCCAGCCAACGGGTAGAATGGCCCGAACCATATTCAAACACCTGCATATTGGCGTTCAGGCGGGTTTTCAGGAAATCAATGCAGGGATAGGTGTACCAGGGAATGGGCCGGCCTTGCCGGTCAACCGAGGCTTTGGTGTGGAAAGTCTGAAACCAGCCATCTTCACGCAGTGCGCCCGTGAGGTGCAATTGAAGCATACCGCCCCAGCCCAGACGATTGAGCAAATGCCAGACTTGGTTTTTGAGCGGACGTAAGGGGTCTTTTTTCATGCCAAAAATCAAAAGAAAAGAAGAACTGGCCGGGCTGAGAGGCTTAGTCGCCCAAAGCCCGGTTGAGAAAAACGACCAGGGGATGCAATGTCCGGGCGGCCTGCACTACCTTTTCCAGGAAGTCTCCGGCCTGTACCTGTTCATCCGAAAAATTAGACCATACGGCATAGCTTTTATACTGAAGCCAGGGCAGGTAGGGGTGGTCTTTGGCATAGCCTTTTGGGGCAGTTTTGACGCGCTCGCCCTGTATTTCGCCAAATTGTGTCTGAAAATCTTCGGCCTGCACAATGCCCAAAAACTCCTCGATGTGATAGTCTATTTCCTGACGCACCGCCGACAGGTCGGGGGCAGGAGGCATATAAAGCCCACCCCCAAAAAAGGACTCGCCCTTGGGCTGCAAATGAATATAATAGCCTGCATAGCGGGTTTGCCGCCCGCCACGCCCCAAAAAGCCCCCCATATTGGTTTTGTAAGGGCTTTTGTCCTTGCTAAAACGGATGTCGCGATTGATGCGAAAAATACATTGTTTGGCTTCCAAAGGGGCAATGTCGGCATCAAAAAGTCCTATTTCCCGAATCATTTGGTCGATGAACGGAATAAATTCGGCTTTGGCACTTTCATAGCGGCTTTTGTTTTCCGCAAACCACTCGCGATGGTTATGTTGGCTCAGGTCTTGCAAAAAATCCAGCGTTGTTTTCATGGAAGGTAGTTTGAGAGTTCAAATTACGGTGATTTTCTGCAAAAGAAAAACCCTTTCTCCGGGCTATTGCTGCTTTGGGGAAAGGGTTGGGACAATGCATAGGAATCATTGAGCTATTCGCGTCGCACGGTGCTTTCGCCCGAGGTTTCGACATCTACCTGGCTGGGTTGCCCTTGGTAGCGCAGTTCACTGGCCCCGCTCAGGTCAGCTTCTATGGCCAGTTTCGCCTTAATTTTGGCTTCGCTGGCTCCCGAGAGCGACAAGGCCGCCTTGTCTGTCTCAAGTTGAAAGGCTTCCAATACGGAGGCTCCACTCAAATCGCCGATTAGCCGCTTTATCTGGCCAGATAACACTACCTGCGAAGCACCCGAGATATCCAGCTTGAGCTTTTCCTGCTGTAGGTCTTCCACAAATACCTCGATGGCCCCCGACAGGGAGAGTGATTTTAGGTAGGGAAGGCTAATTTCAAGCGTCGCAAAATCGGTACTTGAAGAAGCACGGGGTCTTACTTCCAGGGTTTCGCCGTTATTTTCAATAGCCAGGCTATTGGGGTCGCCAATCACCTCTATCCGGCTTTTTGCTCCCCGCTTTATTACTACGGAGAGCGGTCCGGATGCCTCAATTTCATCAAAATCGCCCACATCTAGCCATTGGCCGGCCGTCTCGGTCAGGGGGCGCTGGCTTTGCTTGCGGGCATTGGGGCAGTTGAGACAGACCAGTTCGCCTTCTTCAAACCGCCATTGGGTGTCTTTTTGCAAGTCCCGGGCTTCGTATCCGTAAGGGTGGAGGGTATTGCGTAATATGGCCGCAAGCGAAGGCTGCATGGTAAATACCTGGCCATAAGGCACATAGAGGGTAAGATGCAGGGATTGCGCCCTGAATTTGGCCCCTTCGGTATAGTAAGCCTGCTCTTCAAAAATCAAACTGGCTTTTTGTTGCCGAATGCGATACTCAAGCGTTTGGGCATTGGCCCGGGCCTGCATTTCACTCTCGCCGGAGGCATCGCTGTCAATCATCAGTTTTAATTCCTTGCCCTCATAGCCCTGAATTTCTAACTGAGGTATCACAAAAGGCCGCATTTTCCGGGAATCTTGCACATCCAAAGTGAGTACTCCCTTGGGCAGGGCATACGTTTGGATAATTTGGGTTTTGCCATTGGCCTGAAAATGCTGCGCATAAAGGCCGGCCAACACCCCACTCACGAGGGTGCTCAACAACCACAGGCCCACCAACGACCAACCAAAACGGGGCTGCCAGAGAATCCGGCGCATCAGCATCATGACACCAAACAGCGCCAGGAAAAAAGTAGGCAGGAACAAGGTTATGAAAAAATTCACCACCATCAAGGCCGAAGCATCCAGGGTATAAGGGATGAGCGCGGGGGGAATCTGCGCATTAAAAACTGTGATATGTGTGCCAAAATTAACCCCCAACAACACCAGCAAGACAAACACTTCGGCCACCATCAAGGCCAATCCGGTCAAAATCAGGGTAAAGCCGCCCACAATGCGAATAAACTCCGCAGCAAACCCTACAAAAGGGCGCAGCAACGTGGCTATTTTTTGCAAAACAAAGCCATCAGTTGAAAAGGAAAGACCAGCACTTTGTGAAAGGCCCCCATTTCGGGCACCCGTTCCGCCAGGTTTTCCCGCAGCATTTGCCGAATGTTTTGCAGGTTAATCAGTTCTCCCTGCATTTGCATCCGGTCTGTAAGGGTCTTGGCCATTGGCACGATAATCCACAATATTATATAAATCAATATCCCCGTGCCATAGGTGGGCCCTAGCAAAAAAAACACCACCCGAATGCTGAGCTCACTGACACCCAGATAAGCGGCCAGGCCTGCGGCTACACCGCCCAATACCCCACGCTCTGGGTCGCGGTATAGCTTTTTGACCCGCAGATTTTCTTCCAATTGGTCACTTCCCGGCACTACGGCCCACAAGATAAGGTAACATAAAATAACGGTGGCCGGGGCCGCTGGCAAAAAGAACCAGCCTGATACCAACAAAATCAGTAAAATTCGAATCCAAATGGGGTCAATGCCAATGAAATGAGCCATTCCGGCGGCCACCCCGCCCACCACCTTGCGCTGGGTATCGCGGTAAAGGCGTTTTACCTTTTCGTAAGTTTCTTCGCGGGAGAAACCGGGCGCGGGAGAAACCGGCGCGGTGGCGGTGGGGGACCATTACCTCTTCATACGCCTCCGACTGGCCCACCCGCACGGCTTGGGTCTTCCGAGGGAGGCCCCTGTTAGTACCGCTCTCAAAATCATTTTCGGTGGGCAGCTCCAGGTCTTTGCCTTTTTCAAACGTACTTTGAAAAGCGGGATCTTCCTCCGCATTCTGAAAATCATCAATGCTTCCCATCTGGGCAATGAGGTCTTCTACATCGGCCTGGGTAATGACCTGCTTTTGCTTGGAAAGCTTTTCGCAAAATATCTCGGCAATCCGGCCCTCAATGTCCTCGATGATTTCCCGGCTGTCTTCATACTTGGCAAAATAACGGTGAATATCGCCCAAATAGGCACGGAGCGGCTCGTAGCAATCTTCCTCTATGTAGAAGATAAGCCCCTGTATATTGATGCTAATGTTCTTTTTCATAGGTTGCGCTTTATTTTGAGGGCTTCCAATTGTATTTGTGTCAGTTGTACTAAGGCTTGCGACTGGCTCTTGCGAATAATCAGCGTGGTAGATTCTACCAGCTCTAGCCAGGTTTCATTGAGCTTTTCTAAAAAATCTTTGCCTTGTGGGGTCAGTTGATAATGCTTTTGAGGCGGGCCAGAGGGCGATTCCTTCCAGGTGTAGTCCAGCAATCCCGACTTGCGCAAACGCGTGAGCAATGGATATAATGTGCCTTCTACCACAATAATCCGGGCTTCTTTCAATTCTCTGATGATGTCAGAAGAATAGACCTCGCCGCGCGAGATAATGTGGAGGATGCAAAATTCCAGAATGCCTTTGCGCATCTGAACCTGGGTGTTTTCTACATTCATGTACACTGGAGTTTTAGGGATTCTCACTATTTCCAAATGGCTTACACCATCAACATCACAAAAATAATAAAAGGTTCTATGTTATACAAGGTATCTTGTGATTTTTTTATTGCGTATTTTTTCTTTCCCGTGTTGGCTCACCTGGGAGCGGCCTGGGAAGATAAGTTGAGCGGGGGTTTTGGCGATAATTGTACTTTTCTAATACTATCGCTCGAAATAGAAAATACAGACTGGAGTTAAAAAGTTTTACTGGCAAAGCTTATAAAATAAAAACTGGCTTCTTCTTGCAAATTTTGAATATTCTTTTAGCCTCTCCGGATTTAAAACAGCGCCAAGCCTTAAATTATTCATTTACAAAGCTTTATCTCTTTCTTGGATTTTTTTTTACTATTCCGAGAAAATTACTTTGAGAATTTCTTACTTTTGCCCTCACCCAAAAACGAAAAACATACAAAATTGGCAGATTCAAAAGGTAATTTATCTCCCCGTCGCAACCAATCCTCGCACCCCATGTCCAATCAATTGGGCAAACTGCCCCCCCAGGTCATTGAATTGGAAGAGGCGGTACTAGGTGCTTTGATGATTGACAAAGAGGCCATCAATCAGGTCATCGATATTTTGCGCCCGGAGAGTTTTTACAAGCCCTCGCACCAGGAAATCTACCGGGCGATGTTTGAGCTTTTTTCTGAATCGGACCCGATTGATATGCTCACCGTTACCCAAAAGCTGCGCAAAAAAGGGAAAGCCGAGATGGTAGGCGGGCCAGCCTACATCATGCGCCTGACCTCGAGTGTCAATTCCTCCGCCAACATAGAGGCCCACGCCCGCTTCATCACGGAACAGGCCATCAAAAGAGAACTTATCACCATCTCTTCTGAGATTCAAAAAGATGCTTTTGAAGACAGCACCGATGTTTTTGAACTGCTGGACAATGCCGAACAAAAGCTCTTCCAGATTTCGGAGAGCAATATCCGGAAGAATTTTAGCACCATGCCGCCCCTCATCCAGCAGGCCATCCGGGAGATAGAAGCCCGCAAAGACCTCAAAGATGGGCTAACGGGCATTCCTACGGGCTTTACTTCCCTGGACCGTATCACCGCCGGCTGGCAAAAATCTGACCTGGTCATTCTGGCTGCCCGGCCGGGGATGGGCAAAACGGCTTTCTCGCTCACGATGCTACGCAATGCTGCCGTGGACTTTAACCATCCGGTGGCCATCTTTTCGCTCGAGATGTCTGAATTGCAGTTGGTGAATCGCCTTATCTCTGCGGAAGCCGAGCTGGAAAGCGATAAGCTGAAAAGAGGCAATCTGGCCGAGCACGAATGGACCCAACTCTATCATAAAACCAAAAAAATCAGTGATGCCCCCATCTTCATTGATGATACGCCGGGCCTTTCGGTGCTGGAGCTGCGGGCCAAATGCCGCCGCCTGAAAGCCCAACACGATATTCAACTGGTGGTGGTGGATTATCTCCAACTGATGACGGCCAGCCTCGGCAAATCGGGCGGCAATCGGGAGCAGGAAATTGCCCTGATTTCGCGCAGCCTGAAAAACCTGGCCAAAGAAATCAATGTGCCCGTTATTGCCCTTTCGCAACTCAGCCGGGCCGTAGAAACCAGGGGGGGAGACAAACGGCCACAATTGAGTGATTTGAGGGAATCGGGTTGTATCACCGGAGATAGCTTAATTTTAAATAGTGAAACGGGCGAACTTGTACCTATCAGAGAATTGGCAGAACGTCAAACCCAAAGCCCTTTTACTTGTGCTGCCGTAGATGCACAGCTCAAAGTAAAACCCCACCAACTTGTGAAAGCTTTTTACTCAGGCAAAAAACCTGTTTTTGAACTACTTACACGCTCAGGAAGAAGTATAAAAGCAAGTGCCAACCACCCTTTCCTAAGCTTGTATGGCTGGACACGTTTGGATGCACTTAGTTTAGGAGATAAGATTGCTGTACCGCGTTGCATCAACATCACCAATCCTAGCAATCCTCTCAGTGAAGATGAACTTGTTTTGTTGGCAAATCAAATAAGCATCCAAGAAAATGATACACTCCCAAAAACACTTTTCCAGTGTGATAATGAGAGAGTTGCATTGTTTTTAAGGCATTTATGGGCCACCGATGGAAATATCTCTTGGACTAAAAGTGATGAAAGAAAAGAGGGTGCTGCAATTTACTATGGCTCTAGTAGTCGTAAAATCTGTGAGCAAGTACAGCATCTTTTGTTGCGTTTAGGGATATTGTCTGACATCAAAACACAAGTTTCAAGCAAAGGATACCGCAATATGTACTACGTCAAAATAGGAGCTGTAGAAAATCAAATTCAGTTTTTGGAAAAAGTAGCTTGCTTTGGCGAAAGAGGACAGATTATTCCCACACTTTTAGATGCTTTGAAAGAAATAACCGCCAATCCTAACTATGATGTAATTCCAAAAGAAGCCTGGCAAGCAATTATTCGTCCTTTAGATGAGCAAGGAATAGGTTGGCGTGAGTTTGCCGCACAACTTGGAACCGCTTATAGTGGTGGAAATCTATCCAAGCACGGTATTTCACGAAATCGTATGCAAAATATTGCTCAGTTGCTTCCCTTTGCGGTGCTTAATCATTTTTTGGCTGAATCTGATGTACTTTGGGACGAGATTATGGAAATCAGCGCACTTGGCGAAGAAGATGTCTATGATGCAACAGTGGCAGAAGTCCATAATTTTGTAGCAAATGATATTATCTTACATAATAGCATAGAACAAGATGCCGATATGGTGATTTTTTTGTACCGGCCCGAGTACTATGGCATCACCCAGGATATGGAAGGCAACCCGACCAAAGACCTGGGCGAAATCATCATCGCCAAGCACCGCAATGGCTCCCTGGCCGATGTAAAGCTGAAATTTATCGGAAAATATACCAAGTTTACCAATCTGGAAAATGATGGTTTTGACTTTGGAAACCTGCCTGAAGGGCAAAAACCGGGGAACTTTCGCCCTATGGGGGGGCCGATTACCATTTCCAGCAAAATCAACGAAACCCGCACTACCCCCCCCGAAGAGCCGCCTTTCTGAGCTTGGCTCAGGCAAAAAAAGCCCCCAGTCTATTTCCGGGCGGGTATTAGCTTATAAAAAAGCCCCAAGCTATAATTGGGGGTAGCCAGGATATTGCGTCCATACACCGCAAAAGCCGCCCCTACGTCCAGGCCCCAACGGGGGCTAAACTGATAAATTAACTGGGGTCCCAGCGACACAAACTCCGTATTATTGGCAAATATCCCATTGCCAGCGCTGAGTGCCTCCCCATTAAAAAAAGAAAAAATACTGCTGAGTTTTAAAATACCCGTCAGTTGCTCTTTCAGAAATGTGTAGCCTATCTCAAAATCAAGGTGCAACTCATCCGAAAAATCTTCGGTACGATTGTTTAAGCCTATTCCCCCCGTAATATATAAAGGTGTGTTTGACCAGGAATAGCCGGCCTCCAGCTTGAGAAGTTGGTTCAGTTCGCCATCTCCTGATTGAAGCAAGCGGGTTTCGCCGCCTTCAGGATTGCCCGTAGGCAGGCCCAGCCACAAACTGGCACTCAATACAAAAGGCCGATTGCGAACAATGCCATATTTCAAACCAAGCATCATATCGCCTACTGAATTGAGGGCATCGCCCGCAATCCGCTGATTGCTGGGCTGAAACTGTACTTCGTTGAGCACCACCCTCATAAAAAAAGGGAAATAGGCCAGGGCCGTAAACCGCTCGGAGAGCCCGTATTCAGCATAAATACTGCTGATATATACGCTGGTGGTGGTGATGTCAATCACTTTGGTGTCGCGAGCAAAAAACTGGTTGGTGCTCAGGATGTTTTGGGCCAGGCGAAAAAACCCGGCTCCGCGCAATTGTGTCCAACCCCCTTCCTCACGATAGGTCGCAAAAACCCTTTGATTCATCCCGATGCGGGTAGTATCTTCCGAAAAAGCATAGCTTGCCCACAAAGTACTCAAAAAGAAGAAACTGGTCAGTAAAAAGCGCATCCGGCATTTCATATAGGAAAATGGTTTATGTGTCCAGGTATCGGCAGCCAAAGCTTTATTTTCGGCAAAAATTTAATTCAATTGCGCCCGGCCAAATGGCACATTAAAAGGCTTGCAATGAATAAAAACATATTGGTACGTATTGAGATTCACACCCGCCGGAACCAGATAGGTTTGCGCCCCGGTATTTTGGTTGAGTTTGCTGATTTCCAGCCCGCCGGCTACAGAATTGGGCTGATTACTCAGGTAAATATGTAAACCGGGGCCCGCTTGGCTGACAAAGTTTCGGCAAACTGAAGCTCAAGCTGGTTATTGCCGGGGGCTTGCACCAGGCTTACGGTCCCGCTGACCGAGTAGCCATTCAGGTTTATAAAATTACCAGTGCGTGATTGAGATGAAGCCGCACTTACCGCCAGGGTAATGGGATTGCTGACAATTTGAGAAGATTGTGCCGTAATGGTGGAGGTGCCTACCCCTAAGGCCGAAGCCAGCCCACTATTGCTGATGCTGGCCACTTCGGGGGCCGTGCTTTGCCAGGTAATGTTTGTTGGGCTAATCTCCTGACCAAAGGCATTCAAAGCCATCAGGTTGATTTGAATTTGGTCGCCTACGGTCAAGCTGTTTTGGGCTACGGACAAGACCAGTTGCGTAATCTGATTGGGGTCGGCCACCGGAAAAGTGAATACAGGACTTTCAAAATCACCGATTTTAGCCATCAATTGCGCTGTTCCGCTCAGCAGACCCTGGGCCTGCCCATTGGCATCAAGGCTCAACACTTCGGGGCTAAGATTGACCCAGGTAAAAGATTGTTCCTCTATTGGGTCTCCGTTCAGGTTTTGCGCTATCGCCGCGAGCTGGACCGATTGCCCCAGGGAATGCCTGCCATTGGCCCTTCAATGCTAATCTTGGCCAGCTCGGCATTGTTTTCCACGATGCTCACCAAAAATGCCTCACTCAGCAGGCCATTGTAATTGGCCTGCACTTTGGTTTGACCACGGGTCAGGCCGGTGAGCGTCCCCGCCTGGTTTATACTGGCGATATTCATCGTATTTTGTTGCCAGGTGATGGGGCTAAGGTCCATCAATTGGCCATTGCTCATCTCCGCTTGTGCGCTCAGGGCAAGGTTTTGGCCCACCAGCAAGGCATTATTGGGTGCCATCACCTTAATTCGGACAATGCTCAGGTTTTCGGTTACTGTCAGTAAAAAACTGGCCTGGGCTCCCTGGGCATTGGCCGCTATTTCGGCTGTGCCCGTTTGGAGGGCGGTAAGTTGCCCATTGCCGTCAATGACGGCAATGCTGGTATTGCTGCTCGACCAAACGATGTCAACGGGCTGGATTTGTCCTTGTGGGTTGCGAAAAGTGGCGCTCAGTTGGGCACTGGTATTGACAAAAAGGGTGTTTTCTGTCAGGCCTTCAATTTGAATTGTGCCAAGCGGTGGGTCATTGAGATAGTCGGTGCCAATGCAGGCATTTCCCAATAGCATTACCAAAAGGAGCAGGGAGGCTTGTAATCTTTTCATCTTGCCGGGGCTTAGGGGTGTAAGGCTTTGCTTGGCCAATATCGCCCCCTTTTGCCGGATGAAATGTAAGCCAGCCAACAAAGCGACTGATTGGCGGGCCATTTTAGTTTTGCCAATTGCGGCCCGGGATTTTTTGTTCTTCTCCACACTTCGGACAATAAAATAAGCATCTTTTTCGGATGCTTTTAAAAAACCGCCCCCTACCCTAACCCGCAAACGCCTGCGGCGGCACTACAACGCCAATTGTAAAAAAACCAAAAGGGCAAAGGGGGCGGTTTGCTCATTACCGGAGGGTCATAATTTATTCCCCACCAAACAACAGACCCAGGCCAATGCCAAAGTAAGTAGCATCTTCAATGAGGTGAAGTTTACCGGTCAGATTCAGTTTGCCAAGTAAGACCCCTGCGCCGAGGTTTAGACCAATCTCGGTGGAAGAGATAGAAGCAAACCCAAAACTATCAAATGAAGCGGTAACGGTGTAGGCTCCTAATCCACCCGAAAAATACAGGCCACTTTGGGTATCTTTGAGGTGGTAGTTGAAATACGCCGTTATGGGCACGATACTGTAAGTAATCCCATCAAACTCATTTTTCTCTACCAGATAGGTATAGCCCGCCGATAATCCAACGGACATATTGTCGTTGAGATCATAAAGTCCTTCAGCCTGTAAGCCCAAACCTATTGTGGTAAAATCAGCCAAAGAACCAATCGGCAGGGAAGCTACCAAACTGCCACCAAAGCGAAATTGTGCCTGGGCAAAGTTGGAAATGCCCAAGACAAAGACCAATGCAATAAAACCTGCTTTTAACTTTAACATTTTATTTTAGATGATTAAATGAATGCCTACTCTCTCGGAGCTTTTCGGCGGCCGCTCTTAACAAAAGATTCTTAGTGGTTGATGTACTTGCGCTTGTTTGTAATTGCCTCTTGAATCAATGCTTACTGAGGGCAGGAAATTTCGTATTCCCAGAGGGTTCCACCGCCCAAGCAGCCCGAGGCATACACATCTACTGATTTTGGTCCATTGCTGGTAGGGGCGTAATTGAAGGTAATCGTTCCTCCCCCACTCACATAGCCCGGTTGTACGTTCACATTGCAATTGCTGGCAGGCGGAATTCCTCCGGTGGGAGCTGGGCCAGTCCCCGCTACCCACTGCCCGTCATAATATACATCGATGCGGTCGGGAACGGTGTACATAAAATAATCAATGGTTACTTGTCCGGGTGTATCGCCCAATTCGTGCGTGGTAATGGTCAGTCCATCCTCGCCGTCAATAAAAACCCCACAACCCTCGGGCTCAACCACTTCAATACCTGTTGACACTACATTACTCACCAAGCCGCCATTGGCATAAATACAATAACTGATTTCAAACTCACCCAGCAAAATATTGGCGGGCACATCCAATGAAATAATGACTTGGTTGTTTTGCAAAGTAAGGCTATTGGCAGACACATTAAAATAGCCGTTAGCTCCCACAATTTGCAGGTAAAGTCCTTCCAAGTTTCCGCCATTCAATTGATAAATCAAGGGAATGTAAAGCAAGTTGTCGGCCGTGATACGAGCACTGGACTGGTTATTAGTAATATCCGGTGCGCTAGCCGAGGTAGAAGGACTGGGCGCAGCCCCATTGAGCCTTTGGGCACCCGCAATCGATAAAGAATTAAACAAACAGACCGGGTCGCTGGGATCGCAAGGTGAGGGAGTCGGGGTTTCCTCAGAATTGTTACAGGACCAAAACAAAGCAGTAAAAAGCATTACTGCTAATAAAGCATGAATACGGTACATAGAATTGAATCATTAAGGTTGCCTACATTGACGTATTTCGGCATTACGCTCCTATTGAAGGACAGAATACGGAGATTTTTCTGCCAACAGCTTTTGAAGAAAAAAGGCGGTTTTGAAGCCGCCTGGGGCTTATCTATTGGCTTTGCACCAATTCAAACACACTGATTTCGTTTTTCTTAGAAAGGAAGTAAAGGTTCCCATTGACATAGTCAATTTCATACTCCGGGGTTTTGTCGTCAAAGGGAAGAAACGCTAACTCCTTGTTAGTGCGAATATCCACTTGATAGAGTCCCTCGGTCTTGTCTTCGTTGCGAGCAAATATGTATTTGTATTTAGAGAAGGACGCTTCCTTTTCGCGGCGCTCAATAATTCGCTTTACAGCTAGCTCACTCTTAGGGTTGAGGGCTGATTTTATCTGCCTAGCCCGCGCTATATTACGTTGTATTGACTGGTTGACGGGACGGGTAAAATTATAAATGCGTTGCTCCACGACATAGCCCGCACTTAATACCTGTCGAACAGGGGCGGTAACCTGGTAAGCAGCAACCAGCGTCTGACTCACGGGGCCATAGCTCAAAAAGTCAGTCCATAAATATACTGTCAATGCCGCACGGCCTACAAAAAGGGCGAAATTCTTTGCAAAACGGCCCAAAGCCCGCCCGAAGGCACTGCCTGGGGCATTATAATATTTTTGGTACAGAATGTTTCCCTCTGCATCAAAGGCCAGGAGATTTTGCTTTGAGCTAAGTAAGTACCCACCCTCTACTTTATCTAACTTAAAAGGGCGGTCTTCTCCATCTCCTTTAAAATTAATCTTAGCAATTATTTCTTTGGTTTCGCCCAAAGCCAGATCTACCCTGTATATTTTCCCTTCGGTATAAAGAATATATATTTTCTTTTCTGCATCGGGTAAAATAATCCGACGAGCGGGAAAAGTAACATTTTCACTGCCTCTTTTCTCGGTTTCGGTACCGAAAACCACATTTTTGCGCATGACGGGACTACCACTGCTTAGGCTGTAGGCTCCCAACTGCTCTCCTGTCATCAGATATACATTTTTTCCGGATATCTCGAATTGGTAAAATCTTCCTGATAAAGCTTCGCTTTTCCATTTCTTACTACCGTCTTTGGCAAATAGATAAAGAAAACTTCGGTCATTGTTGCTTGAAGCAACCAATAAGCCTACATCGGTAAAGCGAAAAGTCTCAATATTTTCTCCTTTATCCAGGCCATATTCAACGGTGAGCTGGCCAGTGTTATAATCCACCATCCGGAGGCGACCCTCGCTACCCAGCACCATGTTTTCTTCATAGGTAAGTAAAAAGTTGAAAACTCCACAACTGTTACGCCAGACCTCCTCCCCATTTTCGGTATTCAGGGCCAATAAAATGGAAGGAGACATCCAATCTTTGAACAAATTAGCAAAGCCCATTTTAAGCGAAGAAGCACTAAAAATGGCTTTGCCGGGGGCACTGTCCTTTTCATCTACTAACACCATGAACTTACTGCCATCAGGACTGATATAAGCATCTTGCAAGACCCCTATTTCCTTTTCCCAAATCAAGCTTCCAGTTTGGCCATCGTATTTGGCCACCTTTTTGAAAGAAGGGAAAGGAATGATGATATGCCCGTCTTTATCTGCTTCGGGGGCGAGAGTGAAAGGTTCGTCTTCGGTTGATTCTTTGAGAAACATTCCAAAAGCTGATTTTCCGCCCGAAAGGTCTGCTTCCCAAACCATTTCTCCTTCACTCAAATCAATCAATCTTGCTCCGGGCTTTCCCCCCAAACGTCCTATAATCAGCATTTTGTTGATGTTGGGCAGCGCATAAAAATCAGCAACCCGTTTGATGCCGGAGCCTTTCGAATCAAAAAGAGTAACCCCTCGGTAAGCATCTAAAATGATTTCCCGGTCGGTATCTACGGTTTCTTTATTCTTTCCAAGAGGATTAATCTTGCTCATCACTTTATTGGCGGTGCCCGTTCCGGCAATCTTGGCAATAATTGTTACATAAGGCGCTTCCTCATTAAAAGTAAAGCTTTCACGTGCCTCTGTCGGCAAATCATCTCTTTGCCAGAGTACCTGTTCGGTTTCGGGGTCTATACCATAAAGCGATTTGGAAGTCTGGACTATGAGCAGGCCGGTATTGTGGATTTCCCACCATTTCCAGTCGCTATCCAGGGCAATTTTCCATTTTACGTCTTGGGTTTGGGCCAAGAGCCAAGGGCTCAGCAAGGCCAGCAGGCTAAGCAGGATAAAAGAGCGGATTGTGTTCATTGTCATCATCTTTTGAGGATTTGACTACACAATCGTTTCGGGTAAGGATTATGACAAAAAGAAATTTTTTTTTTGAAATTTTTTTTATTCTCCCTGTGCACCTGGCCTATGGGCAGGCGCACATTAAACTTGGCCATCT
>JAAUUB010000081.1 GCA_012031215.1 Microscillaceae bacterium
GAGGCAAACTCACCTTGCCAGAGATTGCCGAAGATTTTGAAGTAAACCTGGATTTTGTGCTGAAAGTGAAAAATGGAGAATTGGCATAGGCATTTTTGTGTGGCTAGAAGTGCCCTTTCCGAATCCCGAATCCCAAGCGCCAAGAGGATATTTTTTAATACGATTATCTTACTCTTTATTAAAAAGTAGTTGGCTATGAAGCTAAGTAAGCTTCTTGCCTTAAAGGGATGTATCAGATTCAGAATGAAGCGCAGTCATTTTATTTTCATCAAGAGATGCTTTTTCTGAATATTGTTCTTCAAGCATTTCAAATTTAAAAACTGTTTGCGTTAAGCAAAACAGCTCAGATATTCAACCAGAGTCTTAATACCCAAGACATTTCTACATAGCAAGGGGAAACAATCATTAGGCCTATTTATGCCTTTGAGCCGGGTTGCCTAGCGTGGGAAAGAAAACCCAATAATCTTCGTCTCCTCGGCATGTGCCATAGACTACTTGTAAAATGGGCAAATCGCCAACGGCTTCAGTATTATGAGGCACGGCTGATAAATTTCAGCAATATTGTACTTAATGCCCCGATAAGCATGGCCATTGCGCCAATCGGCAAAAGAAGGTAAAGGGCCGGGTATAATTTGGTAGATTCTAAAGGCATATAACGCAATAAGTGCAGCCCCCAAACCTGCTCTAAGGCATAGGCACAAGTAGCCAAAGCGGGCAACAGTGTGTAAACCGAGCCTAAAAACATTCCTAAGAGATACACTCCAAACAATCCTAAAAACACAAAAAACCACTCCGTGGAGGTTCCTGTGGCCAAAAATTTTTCGCCAATCTTGCGCCAAACAAAAAAATGCGCTGCCAGGCTAAGGATGGCCCCGCCTACTCCTATCCCCCAAAGTAAGCTTGTTGCACTTTGGGCATTTCCCTGAATTACTTTCAACATATTATTAGAGTATATGGGTGATTGATCATTGGTTTTAGAATTTGCGAAGGGGGGTTAAAAAAAGCCTCCCCTTTTTTAGTCAAGGCGTAGAGAGGCTTTTCTTTACCAAAGTGGACAGGGACTAGCCCAGCCGGTCAAATACATCCATTACTTCGCGGACCTTGCCGCGGGATACCTCGAGGAGTTCTTTTTCGTCGGGGGTGAGTCTAGCTCAATAATTTTTTCGATACCGTTCTTGCCCAAAATTACGGGCACACCCAGGTAGCAGTCCTTGATGCCATACTCTCCTTCCAGGCTGATACAAACAGGGAATACCCGGCGTTGGTCTTTCACGATGGCCTCCACCATTTGGGCCGCCGCTGAGCCAGGCGCATACCAGGCCGAAGTACCCATCAGTTTGACCAACTCGCCGCCGCCATTGATGGTACGCTGCACAATGGGGTCAAGCCTATCTTTGGAAAGCAACTCTGTAACCGGAATACCGCCCACGGTGGTATAGCGGGGCAGCGGCACCATAGTGTCGCCATGACCGCCCATCAATACTGCTTGAATGTCCTTAGGAGAAACATTAAGTTCACTGGCCAGAAAGGCCCGGTAGCGCGCTGTGTCTAAGATACCCGCCATCCCCATTACCTTCATCCGGTTTTGACCCGAAACCTTGTGGGCGGCATAAGTCATTACATCCAGGGGGTTTGAAACCACCACTAAAATGGCTTCGGGCGAATATTGCATAATTTGCTCGGTAACCGACTTGACAATCCCGGCATTGGTAGAAATCAAGTCGTCGCGGCTCATGCCAGGCTTGCGGGGCAGCCCCGAGGTAATGACCACTACTTCCGAGCCCGCTGTTTGCGCATAATCATTGGTTACCCCGTAGGTGCGGGTGTCATACAAATCAATGGGAGCCTTTTGCCAGATGTCGAGGGCTTTGCCTTCGGCCAGGCCTTCCTTGATGTCGAGCAAAATGACTTCATTGGCTACTTCGCGATAGGCCAGTACATCGGCGCAGGTAGCGCCCACATTTCCGGCTCCAACAACAGTGATTTTCATAAACGTTGATTTTAGGATGGAAAACGAACTTAGAAATTTAAAAATAATACGAATCGCAAGGCTTTCGCAAGCGGCCCGAGGAAATTTCGGCTTGCGCCTGGTTTCGGGCGGCTTATTGACGTAAATTTATAAAGGATTTAAAATTTTTGATAAATTTCGGGAAATCCTTTTCAGACACGAGCAGGGATTGGGAATTGTGCCCAAAGCATAGTATATTTGGTAATTCTGGAGAAAATGCCGGTAGCTTAGGTAAGCTTAAAGCAAAAAAGTACAATTTTTATTTTTTAATCTCTTTTATCATGTCCGAGTTAAATCTCAGCAATGCTGTTTTTTTTGTTCCCCTTCCTTCTGTTGTAGAAAAGCCTACGAGTTTTGGCCCAGAGAAGAAGGCCCTGCCAGTACCAGCTCCCTCTTTAGACCAAGTCAGGCTTGCCGAAGCAAATTTTCAGCAAAGGAAAATGCTCGACCTGATGGTGCGGGGTTCTTTTCTGATGATGCACTTTGCGGTGTTGGTACAGGCCCTGCAAAAACAAGGGGAGCAGGAGTAGCCACAGGGCAAAAATAAAGGGATGGGGGCGGCTCAACTATGTGGTTACTGCCTCCAAGAAATGCCCTTTAGAAAACAAGCTTCATTTTTTCACTTGCATCGGCTGTTCCCAAACTAAATTTCCCTCATTATCAAAGTATTTGATACCTGTAAAGGCTTCTTTGTTTTTAAACCAAGCTCCGTTTTTATCCGACATCCCAATCATAAGCCGCCCGTTTGCTCCTCCAATAATCAAGCCTTTGGTTCCCTCTTCCAGGGCGACAATGTGTACCGCTTCTCCGTTGGCATCAAAGGCAAAACTTACCAAGCAGACCAAAATCAGAAAAACCAGGCCATTAAAAGCCCATTTTAAGCGCAGATAGCGTTTTTCTATGTCTTGCAGACGTTGTAAAATTTCTTTTTCCATGATGAATATCGCAGGTAGAGACTTAGGAGAAATCAGTTAAGTATGGCCAAGATAAGACAGGCTTAGCAAAAAAAAATTTGCTTTTCTATGTTTGGCCGCCCTCCACTCGAGGCTAGGCGCTAAATAAAATCAGTGGAAAATGACAGCCCTTACCGCAAAAAACTTTTCTTTTCTCAGGCCAGGCATTATTTGTTTGCTACCTAAAATGGCATTACCTTGTGCCCATATTTCATCAAACTTTACCTTATGATTAAGTACACCACTCTTATCCTGCTGTTTGCGGTGGCATTGTTGGCAGGTTGTTCATCCGCCGTATCCGAAAAATCTTTGCAAGGCTCCTGGAAACTGGATGTGTCGGGTTTAAAATCGGCGCTGGAAGCAGAAATTGAAAAACAAGCTGAAAAAGCTACGGGTATGGAAAAAGCCGGTATTGAGATGGCCAAAGCCATGATCCCCAAAATGATCGAATCTTTTGGCGAGATGCGCCTGGAACTCAAAGATGGTGGGAAAGTATCAATGAAAACCCCTTCTATTATGGGCAGCAAAGCCGAAACCAAAGAAGGTTCCTGGAAGCTTTCCGAAGATGGCAAATCCATCATCCTAGAAGACACAGGTGCGCCCAGCCCTAAAATCAATGTGGTAAGCAACAACAAGCTTTCTATGAAAATTGAGGAAACTGGCAGCCCCATCAAAGAATTGGTGTTTGTAAGAGCCAACTAATTGCCCGGGAAAAGGGCTTTCACGGGCCAGGTTTTGCGCAAGGCAAGGCCTGGCTTTTTTTATGGGGAAGGTGGGCCCAGGCGGTGGCGGGGCTGATAGGGATATACATCCAGGATTTCTCCGTTCCGAATCCGGTTTTGGAGGCTCTGCCAAAAGGCTGGCTCAAATAATTCCTGATGGATGTCAAAAAACAACTGCCGCACATCGCGCCTGCCAATCAAAAAACGACGAAACTCCTCGGGAAAAATATCATTCGGCCCTACCGAATACCAGGGCTCATCGGCATATTCATCCTGTTCATTACGGGCTTCGGGGATATGCCGAAAGTGCAATCAGTCAAAAAACAAATTTCGTCATAGTCATAAAAAATCACCCGCCGGTGTCGGGTTACCCCAAAGTTTTTGAGCAGCATATCGCCGGGAAAAATATTGGCAGCGGCCAGTTCTTTGATAGAATCGCCGTATTCCTGGATGATTTCCCGGGCTTGCTCCAGGCTTGCCTCCTGGAGATAGAGATTGAGGGGGGTCATCCGGCGCTCGATATACAGGTGGCGGATGAGCAGGACATTGCCGCGTTCCTCGATGAGCGAAGGTGCCACCATTTTTAGCTCGGCCAGCAGTTCGGGCGCAAAGCGGCGACGGTCAAATTCAAGATTCTCGAATTCGTGGGTATCGGCCATGCGGCCCACCCGGTCGTGGCGCGACACCAATTTGTATTTTCCTTTACCTGCCCGCGAGTAGTTTGCTTGGGGGGGTCAAAATAATCCTTGATGAGTTTAAAGACCACGTTGTAGCTGGGCAGGGTAAAAACAGCCATCACCATGCCCCGAATGCCGGGCGCAATCACAAACTGGTCTTCGGTGTTTTGCAAATGCGCCGTAAAACTGCGAATAAACTCCGTCTTGCCGTGCTTGCTAAAGCCAATCGAGTTGTAAAGCTCGGCGTATTCTTTGCGTGGCAGCAATGACTTTAAGAAAGCCACCGTAGCCGAGGGGGCAGGCGTTTGCACCAGAAAATAAGAGCGTGTAAAGCTAAAAAGAATGCTTACCGTGTTCTCATCCAGAATGAGTGCATCGCAAAAAATCTTTCCTTCCTGGCTGAGCAAAGCCAATACGAAAGGGGTATGCTGCTGAGACAGGCAAAGCCGTCCTACCAGATAAGCACCCTTGTTACGGAAAAAGACGGCACGATGCATCTCAATGGCGGCTTCTCCGGGCATTGGCGTAGGCAATATTTCGGCTTGCAAGCGAGCCGCGATATGGGCCACGTCTAGGTCTGGCTGTGCATAAGGCACATCGAGGGCAAAATCCGCCAAAATCGCCTTCAGCGTGGCGTCTATCTCCGATAATGGATAGTGCTGGTAGATAATCTCCGGGGCTTGCGCTGGCCGCTGGTGCTGGGTTTCGTATTTAAAAAGGTAAGCATCTTCAATATCCCGGTGTTGAAAGAGCCGGGTGAAAAGAGAATTATAAAAAGTTTCGGCAATCTCTACATCCGGTCGGTGGGCAATGGCCTGGGCATAGAGTGGCTTGACCTGGGGCCAGAAGGCCAGGTCTTCAATAGATGGCCCAAATTCCTGCCGGAGGGCCTGGGCCAATTGGGGCAGAGTAGATTTGTAAAGATTGAGTCTTTCCTGAGAATCCTGTTGGATTTGGTGCCATTCTTCCTTTTCAAATCGCTTTTGAGCTTTTTGGGTGATGGCATCAAAGTCCTGGCGATAGGCTTCAAAAGTCATCCTTATCCGGTCGGCAATCAGGTTGGGCGATACTGGCTTCATTTTACTTCACGGCTACTCTCGAACGTTTTTCCTACTTTGATATAGCCCGGCCAGCCAATGGTAATGCCTGCAATGATGAAACGGGGCTTGATTTTGAGCCGAAACCGGGATTGCTCCTGATTATCACCTTTGATGGCTGCCATCAGGTTGACCATCGAGGCCAGGGATTCTTTCTTCAGCAGCTCGCGCACGTCGGTACTGACCGTGATGGGCAAAATTCCCAGGCCACCATTGGGGGCTACTTCTACTCTTTGGCTGGTGGTTCCGGTTACGAGGTCGGTTTCGTCCAGTTCCAGTATCCAGTCCGTTTTTTCTAAGGCCCCGGTCTGGTCATTGGGGTTGCGAATCTCTACCAGGTAAGTGATGGATAAGGGCAGATTGCCGCTTTGGTAGGCTTTGCCCAGGCGGGCGGCATCACTCAGATTGAGATCGGAAAGGGCCTGTACATCCCGCAAATTGACATCACCCAGGAAAAGGCGGTCTATTTCTTTGATGCGAAACTCCGATTTGGCAAAGTTTTTTATCTCACGGATGGTGCGACAGCCCGCAAATGCCCCTAAGAGCAGCGCCAGAAAGAGAAGATTGCGTGTTTTTTTCATAAGGTATCTTATCAACAAAAGTATGTATGCCTATAAACACAGAAGAGCCACAAAAGGCCCTTGAATCAAAGAGGTGAGTTTTTATCCACTTTGATGAGTTGTAAGTCAATTTCCTCATCATCATCTTCATAAATAGCATCCTCGTGGTAGTATTCAATCAATTGACTTTGCAACTTTTTATAGTGCCGGGGGCCAAACGTAATCATCAGCGAAGGTAAAAGTACCAAATTGGCCAGCATCGCACAAAGCAGGGTCGTGGAAGTCAAGGCTCCCAAAGCCACCGTACCCTCAAAACTTGAGTAAATAAAGACAATAAAACCAAAAAACAAAACAATCGAGGTGTAAAACATCCCGCTTCCGGTTTCGCGCAGGCTAAGCCGCACCGCCTCCATAAGATTGCCCCGGGTAGCAAACCATTCCTGCCGAAACCGGGCCAGCAAATGGATAGAATCATCGATGGCAATGCCGAAGGCAATGCTAAACACCAGAACAGTACTGGGCTTGAGAGCCACCTCAAAAAAGCCCATCAGCCCGGCCGTAATCAGCAAGGGTAACAGATTACAGACAATAGAGATGGCAATCATCCGAAAAGAGCCAAAGAGCACCGCCATCAACACTGCAATCAGCCCAATAGCCAGCAAAAGGCTTGATTTTAGGCTTTGCACCAGGTAGTCATTACCCCGCAAAAAATAAGGGTAGTGCCAGTTACTTTCACCTCAAAGCGAGGGTCTTTAAAGCTTTGCCGAATCCTGGGTTTCACGACTTGTTCTATGAGCGAATCCAGGCGATAAGAGCCAATGTCGGCCACTTTGAGCGAAATCCGCATGCTTTGTCCGAGGCTGTCCGCAAAGGTAGCCAGATAGGCCTTTTGCGAAGTATCCTGGCTATTTTCCATATAGCGAAGCAAAAAAGGAGCCTCACGGTTATTGGGCAAACCATAAAACTCGGCATTTTGGCCATAAAAAGCCTGGCGGCTGGCTTTGATGAGGCTAAGTAGGGAAAGAGGCGGGGCAATAGGAGCTACCTCGGCTAGCGAAGCCTCAAACTGGTCTATTTGTTTGAGCGTGTTTTGCTGCATCACTCCTTTGCGCCTTTTCGTATCTACCACGATTTCTAGGGGCATAATGCCCGTAAAGTGCTTTTCAAAAAAACGCATGTCCTGCTTGGGGGCACTGTCTTCGGGCAGATTGTCCACCATATATGATAGAGGACGCAATTGCCAAAAGCCAATCAGAAAGACGATTGTTATCACCAACACAATGGCATAGGTGAGCCGGCGGCGTTTGAAAACCAGAAAATCTAAGAAATCGAGCATCCAGTTGAGCGGTCGGCGCTCCAGGTGGGCCAGATGCCGGGGGGTGGGCGGAGGAACCAGCGAATAAAAAATGGGCAGTAAAATAATGCTGGCCAGATAAGTTACCATAATACTCAGGCTGGAAATTATTCCAAATTCGCGCAAGTTTTGGTTTTCCATCAGGATAAACACCGCAAACCCGATGGCCGTTGTGGCATTGGTCATAAAAGCCACAATGCCAATCTTGCGAATGATGCGCCCCAGGGCCCGGGCCTGGTTTTGGTGGAGGAGATACTCCTGATGGTATTTGTTGAGCAAATAGACACAATTAGGAATCCCAATCACTACCAAAATCGGGGGAAGCAGACCAGTGAGAATGGTAATTTTAAAGCCAAAAATGACCACAAAGCCCACACTCCATATTACCACAATGCCAATGATAATCATCGGAAAGAGTACCGAAATAAAAGAACGGAAAAAAGCAAACAGGATGATGGCCGTCGCAATGCCTGACAAAATCAACAACTGGCGCAACTCCGAAGCCACTTTGCCCGCAATAATAGACCGCACAAAGGGGATTCCGACGTAATGCGGAGCAATTTTGGTTTGGGCTTCAAATTTGGCCCCCAATGCCTGAATTTCCTCCATCAGGCTTTGGCGGCGCGCCGATTCAATGGCCGCCCGGTCAATAGAAAGGATAAGTGCCAGGGCTTTGTTTTGGGCATTAAACAAAACTCGGTCATAAATGCGCTGATTTTGTGCAAAAGCCACCAGCGAATCCAACTCACGTTGCTGCGGGCCAGATGCGGCGGAAAAATAGGCCTTACTTCAAACCTTTTGGCTACGGTGTCGCGGTGCAAATACCGCAACTGGGGAAGCGATAAAACCTGCATAACCCCTTTGAGTTTTGCCAGGGAGTCGGCCAGGCTTTGCATCGCTTGCATATTGCCAAGCTGATAAATGTCCTCCCCCTGAAAACCAATGGCCAGGATAGTGCCATCGTCTCCAAATTTTTTCTTAAAAGCTTCATAAAACTGGCGGTCAGGGTCTTGCAAGGGAACCGCAGAAGAAAAGTCATAACTCAACTCAGCAAACTGGGCCAGGTAGCCCATCCCAGCCGTCAGGACAGAAAAGAATACTAGGAAAAAAAAGCGATAGCGCAGGATAAGGTGGGAAATTTTAATCCACATATCAGATGTTTGAATACCCGCCCCGGCAGACCCTCTGCTCAGGTAATTTTAGACAAAAGTATAAAAATTCTCTTAAAGGAGCGGAAACAAAATGGCTGGAAATCAGACAAGGGCAGCCCCATTAGTCATTGTATTGCAGATAGTGCCGCCATTTTTCCAACACTTGTTCAAAATCAGTCGGCAAAGCTGAATCAAACTGAAGCCATTCCTCCGTACGCGGATGCCGAAAGCCCAGCGATTTGGCGTGCAGGGCCTGGCGCGGCATAATCTTAAAACAATTCTCCACAAAGGATTTATATTTTGAAAAGACCGTGCCCCGCAAGATTTCGCTGCCGCCATACATCTCATCATTAAACAAAGGATGGCCCAGGTATTGCAAATGGGCGCGTATTTGGTGGGTGCGGCCTGTCTCTAGGCGGCATTTGAGCAGGCTCACATAGCGCAGGGGCTCCAGGATTTCATAATGGGTAATGGCCCTTTTGCCCACTTCCCCCTCGGGATAGGCCTGCATCACCCGGCGGTCCTTAGGACTTCGACCAATCGAGACCTCTATGGTTCCTCGGGCAAGTTTTGGCTCCCCCCATACCAGGGCATAATAGGTTCGCTCAATGCTGTGGTCAAAAAACTGTCGGGCCAGCCGGCTGAGGGCCATTTCATTTTTGGCCGCTACCAGCAGGCCGGAGGTGTCTTTATCAATACGATGTACAAGGGCCGGACGGCCATCAGCATTTTCGGGCAGTTCCTGATATCGAAAAGCCAGGGCATTGAGCACGGTGCCTGTCCAGTTGGCATGGGCCGGATGCACCACCATGCCCGGGGGTTTATGCAGCACAATCACATCTTCATCTTCATAGCGGATATCAAGGGGCAAATCTTCCGGGATGATTTCATTGTTGCGGGGCGGATTGGGGAGGGAAACCGTTACCACATCCTGCGGGCGTACTTTATAATTGGCCTTTGTGGGCTGGGTGTTTACCAAAATCCAGTTTTCCCGAATGGCATTTTGGATTTTGTTGCGAGTGGCGTGGGGGAGGCGGTCCAGCAAAAACTTATCAATGCGGATAGGCTCCTGGCCCTTGTCCACCAGGATGCGATAATGCTCAAAAAGTGATAAACTTTCTTCTTCCTCGTCCTCTTCTTCGTTATCGAGATATGTCTGCATCACAAATGACCCTCGTTGTAATATGTTTTTAAATTCATTGGCAGAAGCAAAGCCCGGAGCCCTTTTTTTGGCACCTCCTTTGGAAGAAATCTTTCCCGAAGCGGCCCGAAGTCGGCAAATCCGGCTTTTTGTGCTTCGTCTCGATAAGATTCATCCCCAGATGGGCGGCAATAAGTATTACAAATTGCTGGATTCACTCCAGGTCGCTTTGGCACAAAATTACCGTACTTTGCTCACTTTTGGGGGGGCTTTTTCCAATCATCTTTACGCCACCGCCGCCGCCGGTAAAATCTTTGGCCTGGCTACCCTGGGACTGGTGCGGGGCGAGCCGGTGATGCCCCTCAATCCTACCCTGGCTTTTGCCGAAAAGGCCGGAATGCAACTACATTATCTTGACCGCGCTACTTATCGCCGAAAAAACGAGGCGGGCTTCATTGAAGCACTGCGCAACCAGCATGGAGATTTTTTTCTCTTGCCCGAAGGGGGCACACACCCTTTGGCCTTGGGAGGCACGGCCCGTATCTATCAGCAGCTTCCCCCTGAGGTCGACTTTGTGAGCCTGCCCGTTGGCACAGGCGGAACCATGGCCGGGCTGATGACAGCCCTGAAAAATGGGCAAAAAGTCCTCGGATTTGCCGTATTGAAAAACGCGGGCTTTCTCTGGGGCCAAATGCAATTGCTTTTGCAACAGCATTTTGCCCTTGTCGGCCAGACTTACCCCCCTTCTCTTTCCGATTGGATGAAGGCGCGAGCCACCCTCTTGCTCGATTACCACGGGGGCGGCTATGCCCGCGTGCCCCCGGCCTTAATTGATTTTTGCCATCAGTTTGAGCAAGAATGGCAAATCCCCATTGAGCCAGTTTATTCGGGCAAGATGTTCTGGGGCCTATGGGATTTATTGCAAAAAGGCGCTTTTCCTGAGGGAAGCCGTATTGTGGCTTTGCATACTGGCGGTCTGCAAAACAAGCCCGCTTAGCTCTTTTGAAAAGATTCTCAGGCAATGTTCTTCACTGTATCGCTTGGCCGTACAAGATAAAATTAAAATTTTTCTTAATTTTAGCCAAAAAGCGGCAAAGTGCATGATTATTTCCAAAAAGAAAAAAAGCTTCGCGGTCTCTGATTACTTACGACGTTACCTCAAAAAGTATGAGCGCGATACCGAATTGCCTTTGCGCTATTCGGATTTATTGCGCTTCACGGATGCCTTTCCGTTGCTCAATAAGTATGGCGAAGATACCCTCTGGGAAAGTGTGGTGTATCCGCAGTATATGATGGAAGAACTCAACCGCCATCTGACATTGATGTATGCCCTGCTCAAAACAGATGGAGACATCACCGTGATGGAGCACCTCTACGTGGACCGGATAGACTATTGCACTTTTGGCAACTCAAAGCCTTTTCGGGTGCGTATTGTCAATCATTTCAACGACAATCACGATTATTTTTATGTCAAGATGGCCGATGCCTCACGGGTCTATGGCCTTGAGCTGGAGCATATTCTCTCGCCCAACCGCATTAATTACCTGGTGCATGAGCAAACCCTGATAGAAGAACACATTGCCGGGATTCCGGGGGATGATTTTATCCGCCATTACCTGGGCCGGCCTAGCCTGAATAAAGTTCGGATAGCCAAGGAGTTTGTCAAATTTAACGAGCGTTGCTACGTAAAACTGCTGGGCGATATGCGGTCTTACAATTATGTAATTGACATTACGCCCGATTTTGACGAGGAGCAATACCGGGTGCGGGCCATTGATTTTGACCAGCAGTGCTACGAAGGTCATCGCAAAATGTATCTGCCGCAGTTTTTTAAAGAAAATAACCCCGTGGTGCAGCTTTGCCTGGCGCACCTTACCCCCGAAACCGTCCGCCAATATCAGTATGAAGAGCGCACGCTGATGGCCAAGCGCGTCAAATCGGCCCGACATCGGATGAAAGACCTGATTGAAAGCATGCAAAGAGATACCCTCTCTTTACCCGAAAAGGTAGAACAACTACGCAGAGAGCTTCAGGAATACCACCAAAATGCGGAATTTGCCAGATGTCAAAATATGGGCGACCTCTTGCGCACCCACCTCAAAGGAATGCTGGCCGATTTGAAACCCTGGTGGCGGAGTATTCGCCCCTAAACAAAAAATCCGGATACTTTTTGGAACGAAAAATATCCGGCTTGGGCAGATGAACGGGACAAAAGAAGGCTAAGGAAGAAGCATTTTTTGATACCGGGCCACATCTTTGAGCAACTCCAGGGCAGCTTGCAGCTCGGCATCCTGATTTAAAGAAGCCAGGGTTTGGCCTTCTTCAAAGTAGTATCGGGCCACAATTTCCAGCTCCAGCTTGGTCTTGATTTCCTCTTTAAAGGTTTGTAAATCCTGCACTTTGTTGTGGCTGAGCTTGGCTTTGAGGGCTTGCAATTGCGCCTGAATGCTGGCATAATATTTTTCTTCTTTGGCTTTTTCTTCCAGTTCGCGAAAGGTTTTCTCTACCTGGGTAGTATAATCAAAATCTTTATTTTGCAGCCATTGCACAAATTTTTGGTATTCAGCTTCGCTGAGACGGAAATCTTTGGCAGGAGGGATTTGCGCATGCGCATCTGCATAGAGATTGGCATATTCAAAAATCAAATGATTATTGAGCAGGCTTTGGGTAATGGGGGCCAGTTTGGAGGCCTCTACACTCAGGTCGGGTTCTAACCCGGCCCCGTCATACACCACACGTCCGTTCTTGGTTTTATAAGCCGTGCGAAGAGAATCCGGGAATTTTTCCACACTTCCGTCTTCTTTGCGGTGGCTGTAATCAAGCGCCTGAATACAGCGCCCACTGGGAATGTAATATTTGGCCGTTGTTACTTTCAGTTGCGAATTGTAGGACAGGGGGCGGGTGGTTTGCACCAGGCCTTTGCCAAAGGTGCGTTGCCCAATGAGAACCCCCCGGTCATAGTCCTGCATTACGCCCGACACAATCTCAGAGGCCGAAGCACTCCGGCCATTGACCAACACCACAATCGGAATTTCCGTATCCAGCGGACTGTTAAGGGCTTTGTGCGTGCGATTCCATTCGCCAATTTTGCTGCGGGTGCTCACCACTTCCAGGTCGCGATTGATAAAGAGATTACAAATATTGATGGCTTCATTGAGTAAGCCGCCCGGATTACCGCGTAAATCCAGAATCAGCTTTTTGGCACCCTGCTTTTTGAGTTCCTCAACGGCGTTTTTTACTTCCAGAGAGGCGTTACTGGTAAACTCGCTCAGTTTAAGATAGCCCACATCATTGGCCACCATCCCGTGATAGGGTACATTGTCCACCTTGATATTTTCGCGGGCCAGTTCTACTTCGCGGCTCGTTTCTTCGCCAAAAGACCGTACTTCCAGGCGCACTTTGGTGCCTGCCTGGCCTTTGAGCAGGCGGCTTACTTGGTCATTATTTTTGCCAGCCAGGCTGATACCGTCAATTTTGAGGATTTCGTCCCCAATTTTGAGGCCCGCCGAATGGGCCGGATAGCCTTCATAAGGCATAATAATGAGCGTTTTATTGTTTCGGGTGCCTACCAAAGCCCCGATGCCGCCGTATTGCCCGGTGGTCATCGTACGATAATCTTCAATCTGGTCTTCGGGAATATAATTGGTGTAGGGGTCAAGGGAAGCCAGCATGGCATCAATACCCGTTTTCATAAGGGTATTGGGATTGACTTCATCGACATAAAACATATTGACTTCTTTGAAAAGAGTCATAAAAATGTCGAGATTTTTCTGGATTTCAAACAGGCGGTCTTTGTAGGTAAAGGCCAGGCTACTCACCAAAAGCAAAAACCCTAACAAAAAAAGCCGAAAGGGCCGATGATAAAATGACTTGAACATACCTTTGATATTTATAAGAATCGGTAATTGTATGAAGAAGGGCCTGCACGGCAGGAATTTTTCAAATATAGAAACTAACTCCGTATTCGCGTAAAAAGTTGCTTAATTTTTCGCTCCATTTCTTGATACGGAATTTTTTGGGGTGCAACATAGACAATCGCCAAATAAGCTACCGGATAGGTGCCCTCTGGCTGGGCCAGGAGTTCTTTATGAAGGCGGTATAGTTCGCGGATTTGCCTTTTGAGCCGATTGCGGTCCACGGCTTTTTTGAAGCGACGCTTGGGCACGGATATCAAGACCGCCGGGGGGAAACCCGAAGGGGCGGTTTGCAAAAGGTATAGCAATTTGAAAGGAAAAGAAAACTGTGTTTGGGCTTGGGCAAAGAGCCTGTCAATGATTTTTTTGTG
Organism: Microscillaceae bacterium; assembly: GCA_012031215.1. Lineage (GTDB taxonomy): Bacteria > Bacteroidota > Bacteroidia > Cytophagales > Microscillaceae > JAAUUB01. The sequence goes on from JAAUUB010000081.1 coordinate 13,949, forward strand.
ATTGAGCCGAAGTTTTTTTGGAAAGCGCTTTGCCGTCATAAAAAAAGAGGCCGTGAGAAAAATCGCGCACAAATACGGCTCCGGTCCTTCTGTACCGGAAAGATTACTGATGATAGCGCGGCTCGTCTGAAACGGTGAGCTTTTTACGTCCTTTGGCCCGACGACGCGCCAACACCTTACGACCATTGGCCGAGGCCATTCGTTCGCGAAATCCGTGCTTATTACGACGCTTACGCTTTGAAGGTTGGTAAGTCCTTTTCATAATCTATGTTTGTCAATAGGGTTCTACTTTCCAAATAAGGACTGCAAAAATAGCTCTTTTTCTCTAAATGGCCAAATAGCTACCCGCATTTATTTTTTATAGAAGGAAATCTTTTCTCCCCGCAAATTTTGCCGGAATTTACCTATTTTTAGGAATAACAAATCTTCACCTTCAAAGTAATGCCTATGACCCTATCAATACCCCTCTTTCTTGGCTTTTGCGTATTTTTTTCACTTCCCTGGGATATCCGGGCTCAGTCACTTACCCGCCTCAGTCGTAGCGAGGTGCGAATTATCAACACCAGCTACATGGATGTGGAGGTATTTATCCGCTACAAAGGGCAGCGGTGGAAGCGCAAGTCCATAAAAGCCGAAGCCCAACTGAAGCTAGAAGTACGCGGCCAGCAACCCTTGTGCAAGGTATCTACCCCAGGCCTGGCACCCCACACCATTGTCTATCGGCTGGAAGGTGGCAAAGAATACCAGATTTATTGGTATCGGGCCAAAATGCGCTTAGACATAGACGAGCTGGAAGCACGGCTTCTATTCGGCCCTGCCTCTGCGCCTAAGGTTTTCCTATCGAGACTGGAGGTCCCAAAAAACGGGGCTGGGTATGCAATACATAAAGGTCTAAAAACACCTTAAACCGCGCCAATACTTCGCGCACCTGGGTCTTGAAACCTGCCCATTGGTGAACATCTCGGGCATTGTAAGCAATGGCGGCCAATCCGTTGTAGTGGGCCAGGTAGATGGCTCTTTTGTTGTGAAAGGCTTGTGAAATGACTGTGATTTGCTGCTGGCCAAACACTTTGCGTGCCCTTACCACTGAATCGAGGGTGCGAAAACCCGCATAATCCAAAATAATGGCCGAATCGGGCACTCCCTGCTTAATGAGGGCTTTTTTCATATCCATCGGTTCGTTGTAGTGCGTGCTGCCATTATCACCACTCACGAGCAAATATTTGATTTTGCCCGCCTTATAGAGGGCTACGGCTGCCTGGATGCGGTATTTAAAATAGAGATTGGCGCGCCCGTCGGCCAGTTTGCGACTTGTGCCCAAAAGCAGACCCACCGAATTGGCCGGTACCTGGTGCAGGCTATTATATATGTAAGCATCAGCGTAATACTCAATGCGCCAGTGAGCCCCTATCACCAGGCTGGCCAACAGGAAAAAAGCCCCAGTAAGAGCCAAATCATTTTGCGAACCCATCTACTTCTGCCACGCTTCAATCGGATTGTTGCTTAATGTTTTAAAACTGAAAAGAGAGCTTAAATTGAGAAGCCAGCAAATTAAGGTCCTCTCGCACTTTTCCAATCAAAGGAATACCTTTGCGCTTGCGTTCTGCCTCAGCCAGTCGTTCGGGGTCGCCAGGAACGAGCACCTGCTTGCCGGGTATGGCCTTGGCCCCGCGAAAGGTGCGAATCCAAAGGTCCATATCTTTCTTGAACTCTGCTGCTGGCCGGAAGGCATCTACCCGCATTGCCCCAAAAAATGGCCGGTGCCTTTGCCCACCGGAGGCTGCCGCGCTGAGGTAGAACCCGCCGTGGCAAAAGGAGGCACCCAGGGGCCGAAATTGGCCCCCGGAAGCACGCCCGAAAGTATATCTACGATGGCCCCGAGGCAGTATCCCTTGTGGCTGCTGCGGAGCGCATCGCTGCCCAAAGGCAAAAGTGCCCCCCCCAATTTGGGTGCGTGTGGATTGCCAGTGAGGGCGCCTTTTTCGTCTTGGACCCAGCCCATGGGTGCCGTTTGTTCTTTGCGTTGTAATATTTGCAATTTGCCATAAGCAACCGCAGTGGTGGCCAGGTCTGCCACAAAAGGGGGTTCCTCCCCCGCCGGAATGGCCACCGCAATAGGATTGGTGCCCAGCAGTTTTTCAAGAGAATAAGTAGGCGCGGCCAGGCTTGAGGCGTGGGTCAGGCAAATGCCAATCATTTCATGGGGGAGGGCCAGCATCGCATGGTAGCCCGCAATGCCAAAATGGCCAGAGTTATTAACCGCTACCCAGCCACTGCCCACCTGCTGGGCTTTGGCAATGGCCAGGTGCATGGCTTTTTGCGCCACCACCAAGCCCAGCCCTTGGTCGCCGTCCAGGGTTGCTGTACTGGGGGTTTCGTGGCTTATTCTTGGTTGGGCCTGTGCATTGAGCTTGCCCATCTCCCATTGCTTCACGTAGCCCGAGAGCCGAGCCACCCCGTGTGAATCAATCCCCCGCAAATCGGCTTGTACCAATACCTCGGCCGCCGCCCGGGCATCTTCCATCGTCAGCCCTATTTGGGTAAACACTGCTTCGCAAAACTCCTGCAAATACGCCGGATAAAAGCTTTTTTCCATATCTTGTCTATACGATAAAAAGCAAAGATACAAGAAAATCAAATTGCGACCGGGATTATCCGGCGAGGAATTGCGCCGAGAAGGAAAAAAGAGGCCCCGGGGCTAAGACAGGCACAGCAAACGAAACCCGGCCAAAAAGGGCTTGCTTATCCCCAGGATTTTGCGATAAAAATGCCTAAAGCGGTCAAGCCTGCTACCGAAGAAAGCACCTGGTTCCAAAGTTGGACACGTAGCTGGGCCCGGCTTTGCAAAAACCAGAAAAGCAACATAATCAAAAGCACCACCAGCACCTGGCCCGCCTCAATGCCCAGGTTGAAAGCCAGCAGTTTGAGCACAATGCTCTCCTGGGTCAGGGCAAACATACTCCGTAAGACATTTGAAAAAGCAAACCCGTGAATCAGGCCAAAAAATGCCGCTAAAAAATAGCGTACGCGCAAGGCGGGAGTCCACCAAGCAGTTCCCTCGGTGGGCTTTTCAAAAAAGTTGTACACGGCAGTTAGAAAAATAGTAACTGGGATGAGCAGTTCAATGGTCTGGCGGGGAAAATTTAGCCATTGGGTCGCGGCCAAAACCAGCGTCAGGGAGTGGCCCAGGGTAAAGGCGGTTACTAATACCAATATTTTTCGCCATTGTGCGGCCGGATACACCGCCGCCAGCACCAGTATGAAAAGAATATGATCCAGGCCATCCAGTAGGTGGCTGGGGTTTTCAATATTCAGGATATGCGAAAATCCTAGCCGAAAAAAAGCTTCAAACTCACTCATAGAAAGGGGAATATTCAAGTTGCAAATTAAAACCGGATTTTGTTTTTATAGAATTTAGGCCGGAAAGATTTTAAAAGGGCTTTTTCAAGATTGGGATTGGAGAGAAAGTTGTTCCGAGAGCATCGAGCCTATTTCTAATTTATGCCTTTGGATTTAGGCCTTGGCGCAGGATTGATGACAAAAATCATTGGAATTATCACTAATACCACTTTATTTTAGACATTTCTTTAATTGATTATTTAAAGCGCAGGACGATGAAAACCATCTTAGTACCCACCGATTTTTCTGACCCGGCCAACAATGCCCTTTCGCTGGCGGTGCAAATGGCTCAAAAAACGCAGGGCGAGGTCATCCTGCTCAATGTCATTGAGCCAATTAAATCGTATGTGGCGGCTACTGACGGCATGTATATTGATGCCTCGGTTGAGCAAAAGTATCTGGACTATCTCAAGGAGAACGCTCAGTTGCAAATGGACATTCTTAAAGACAAAGCGGAGTTTACCCAGGCCAATATCCGTACAGAGGTAAGTCTGGGCACTATTTTTTCGGCTATTCAGGACAAGGTGAGCCGCGAATCGGTAGATTTAATCGTGATGGGAACGCAAGGGGTAAGTGGACTGGACGAAATCCTGATTGGCTCCAATACTGAAAAGGTAGTGCGCACGGCCCCCTGCCCGGTGCTGGCGGTCAAAGAAAAACGCGACCTGTCGGAGTTTAAAAACCTGCTTTTTGCGACTTCACTCAAAAAAAGAACAACTCCGGGTGCTTGAGGATTTGCAGGCCTTTCGCGAAATCCTGGGTGCACATCTGCACCTGCTCTATGTCAATGTGCCCAATGATTTTTATACGCACCGCGAGATTCACCAGCGAAAAGAAGCGTTTTTGGCGGAGGCCCACTTGGGGGAGGTGAGCTTTCATATTTATAATGAAGTGAATGAAGAAAATGGTATTTTATATTTTGCCGAAGACCATCAACTGGATATGATTGTGGTAGCTACCCACCAGCGCACGGGTCTAGCACATCTTATCTCAGGCAGTATTGCCGAGGATGTTGTCAATCATGCCAAACGCCCGGTGCTGACCTTTGGCCTGAAATATCGGCATAAAGTCAAAAGCTGAGCACCTATTTACCTGGCTAGGGGGCGGCGTGGCGTTGCCCTGGTTTTCCAATTTATTGTTGCCTGATGTATGAAAAAAATAGTAGTTCCTTATGATTTTTCGGAAATAGCCCGGCAAGCCTTGGCCTATGCAGGTTTTTTGGCCAAGGTTATCAAAGCTGAGCTCGTGGTGGCGCACGTCCTGGAGCAGGGCCACCGGCAGTTTGTCCGAACCAATGCCCGGCACGATGCCCGGCTAGAGCAGGAGTATCTGGCGTATGTGCGTGAAGCCGTTACTAGGCATATTCAAAAAAGTTTATCGGCCCTGGAGCTGGAAGCCCGCCTGGCCACCCCCCCTTGAAAACAAGGGCATAGTCCCCACTTTGCTGGCCCAAATAGCTCAGGAAGCCCCCGAAATGGTGGTGATGGGCACTCATGGCCACGATGGTTTGGAAAATCTCCTGACAGGTTCGCGTACCGAACAACTTCTCCGTAAGGCTAGCTGCCCAGTGGTGAGCCTACGGGCAGGTGTGCCCCTACCCCAGCTCAAAAAATATTGGTGGCCACCAGCCTGGAGACGGAAGACCTGTCAATGCTCAGTTGGGTGCGAAGGTTTCAACACCTCACGCATACTCACTTGGACGTGGTGGCGGTCAATACCCCGGCCCGATTCCAAAGCGATGACTACTGGCAGCAAAATGCCCGGCGACTGGCCGATGCCGCCCAACTAACCCAATACGACCTGCACCTGACCGCCGCCCGCACCGAAGAAGAAGGTATCTTGCACTGGGCCGAGCAGGCCAAGCCTGATTTGATTGTGATGGGCACACACCAGCGAGAAGGCGTTTTGCGGTTTTTTCTGGGAAGCATTGCCGAAAACCTGATACAAAAATCATCTTGGCCCATTCTCACTTTTGGCAATAAATATGCTGCGAATTAAAAATAATCCCGGATTGTTTTTTGTCCTTCTAAAACCCTAAATTTGGACGTGCCAGATTATTAAACTTACATCTACGAAATGAAAAAATTATTGGTTCCTACGGATTTTAGCCCTGCTTCGCATAATGCCCTGGAAGTGGCCTTGCAAATTGCCAAAAAATCAGGTGAGGATACATTGATTTTCCTGCTCAATGTCATTGATTTAAAACACTATCACAAACTCACCAATGAAGGCCAATATGTGGATGCACTTACGGATGAAACTTACCGTGACCATCTGACCCACGATGCAGGCCTGCGTCTTCAGTCGCTGATGGTAGAGGCCAATACGCCCAACCTGGTGGCCCGGGTAGAAACTGGCGAGGTAACCGAAGTATTGAATGAATATGTGGCTCAGGAAGGCATAGACCTGGTCGTACTGGGGGCCAAGACCACCAGCCTGCAAGAAGAAATGTTGTTTTTCTCAACCACCGACCGTGTCATTCGCACCCTTACCTGCCCAGTACTGACGGTTCGCCGGAAAACCGAAGATTTTAAGGCCCAAAGCCTGGTCTTGGCTACCAACCTGACTGACCCCATTGAGGAAGCCGCTCCCCAGATTAAAGCGATGCAAAAACTCTTTGGGGCTACCCTGCACCTGGTCTATATCAATACCCCCGGAGATTTCTTCAACAATCGCCGCATTAATGATATGAAAAACGAGTTTGTGGCCAAGTATGACTTTGAAGACTATACTTTTACCATTTATAATGATTTTACCATTGAAACGGGGGTTGCCCATTTTGCCGAAGATGCCAATGCCGATATTTTGGCCATCAGTGCCCGCCATCTCAATGATACCCTGGACTATGTAGCTAATACGTTCCGTACCGAAATCATCATGGACGAGGTTTCTCGCCCAGTGCTTACTTTTAGCCGCTAGACCGAATGCGACAAACAATACGACCGACGCAAGGCCAAAAAGCTTTGCGTTTTTTTTGCCCAAGCCGGAAAAATGCCGCTTTGATTTCCCAAATTTTTTTAATTTATTCCCTTAAAATTGCAAAAATGATGGGACAGGCCTAATTTGCAGGCAAAAACTGGAAAACCTATGCGCAGAGAACTATTTCTGATAGCCGGACTATGGGTGGGCATAAACGGGGTAGCAATAGCCCAGAAAACCAATTTTTCCCTCAAAAGAGTGGAACCCGCTTTCTGGTGGGTAGGAATGAAAAACCCCCCAGCTACAGCTCCTAATCTATGGCGAAAACATCGCCCAGAGCCAGGTGAGTTTGCGCCATCCTGGGGTGCATCTCCAGCAGGTCATACAGGTGCAAAATCCTAATTATCTTTTTTTAAATCT
>JAAUUB010000293.1 GCA_012031215.1 Microscillaceae bacterium
CCTTTGAAAAATCCCAATTTTCCTGTTTTTCAGCCGCGTTTTTGTTTTTTTGAGGAAGTTTGCATTTCATACACAAGCTTCCTTTTCTATGTTTGCGTCTTACTTTTCACCCTATTTTCTGATTTGCTTACTAACCATAGGACTATGCTGGCCGGGCAGTATCTCCTGCCTGGAAGCGCAGCCCTATCACCTGGCCCCAAAGAATCTGCGGCAGCTCTACCGTTTTTTTAAATGGAAACCCAAACAAATGCCTTTGGTGAGTGCCCACCGGGGCGGGCCATCCGCAGGCTTTCCCGAAAACTGCCTCCCCACCTTTACAAGAACCCTGAGCCAGGCCCCGGCCCTGATAGAATGTGATGTGATGCTGAGCCGCGATAGTGTGGCGGTGATGATGCACGACCGCACCCTCGACCGAACTACTACGGCCTCTGGAGCCGTCAAAGACTATACCTATGCAGAAATGCAGGCCTTTCGCCTCAAAGACAAAACCGGGCAAGCCACCGATATCGCCATTCCAACCCTGGCCGAGGTCTTGCAATGGGCCAGAGGCAAAACCATACTGACCCTGGACGTGAAAAACAATATCCCCCCGGAGCAGGTCCTACAACTCATTCGCACCCACCAGGCCGAAGCTTTCGTGGTAATCATTACTTACAACCTGGGCGATGCCCTACGCTACCACCGCCTGGCTCCCGACCTGATGCAATCCGTCTCGGTGCGCCAGCCCGCCGATTTAGATTCTTTGCAAAAATCCGGGTTTCTCTTTCGTAGAATGGTGGCCTTTACGGGCGTTGGCCGCCTGGACACGGCCCTGGTGCAGGCACTCCACCAAAAAAAAATAAAGGCCATCGTAGGCACAATGGGTAAGCTGGACCAGGAGGCCGAAGCAAATGCCGAAGAAATTTATGCCCAACTGACCGCCGAAGGACAAGCCGATATCCTGGCTACCGACCGCCCTCTGGCCGCCTGGCCCTCTTTGCAAAAAAGCTATGCCCGGCAGCGCAAGCCATACCTATATCTCCGCCGACCCACGGCTCCCTAAGCCAATCGCAACTGGCAACGCTCCCGAACAAACCATTCGCGGTGCGCTTCCAGGTCTAAATTAGCCTCGGCCGCTTCCAGGTCATTTTTTAGGCGGTCGCGCAATTCTTTGAGCTTGAGGGTTTTGAGAAAGCGACGGGCCTGGATGGCATTTTCCAGTATCAGGCCGGGCACTGGCGTAGGCTGCCCTTCTTCGTCTTTGGCCACCATCGTAAAGTAAGAAGAATTGGTATGCTTCACCGTATTGGTCTTGAAGTTTTCGGCAATGACTTTGATGCCCACCACCATAGAAGTGCGCCCCACATAATTGACCGAAGCCAGCATAGAAACCATTTCACCCACTTCCACGGGTTCTAAAAACTCTACCCGGTTGACAGACACCGTAACACAATAATTCCCCGCGTGCTTGTGGGCGCAGGCATAGGCCACCTTGTCCATCAGCGAAAGCAGGATGCCCCCATGAATTTTGCCCCCAAAATTGGCATAGGCCGGCACCATCAGTTCAGTCAGGGTGATTTGCGAGTAGCTCACCGGGCGGTAGTTTGTCAGCATTTGTTCCATTGGCCTTTGTAAGTTAATTTTGAAAAAGATGACCGGAGAAAGCCCAAAAATAAGCAAGGCTAGGCTTCAACTATTCTTCCCACGGCTTGTTTTTAAGATAAATCCCGGCACAAATTTCTATAAGTATGCGCATTGAAGAAATACAAAACGAAATCATTGAAGAGTTTTCCCTTTTTGACGACTGGGAAGACCGCTATGCCTACCTGATTGAACTAGGCAAAAAACTGCCCGCGCTCCCGGAGCAATACAAAACCGACGAATATAAAATCAAAGGTTGCCAGTCAAATGTCTGGGTGCATCCCTCCCGGCACGGCGAGCAGCTTATTTTTGAAGGCGACAGCGATGCCCTCATTGTGCGGGGGCTGGTGAGTGTGCTTATCCGGGTCTTATCGGGGCAGCCTCCGGCAGAAGTGGCCCAGGCCGATTTATACTTTTTGGATAAAATAGGCATGACGAGCCACCTTTCCATGACCCGGGCCAATGGCCTGGCCGCTATGATTAAGCAACTCAAATTGTACGGCCTGGCTTTTGAAGCCCAGAAAACCTCTGAAAACTGAACCAAAGACGGATTTTTCTGTTTTCCTAAAAAAACTGACGATGAATACCGAAACCTTAGAAAATACCGAACTCCGGGAAAAGATTGTCCAAGCCATCAAATCTGTTTATGACCCCGAAATTCCGGTGGACATCTTCGAGCTGGGGCTTATCTACGACATCCGTATCTTCCCGATAAATAATGTGCACGTCCTGATGACACTCACCTCTCCCAATTGCCCTTCGGCAGAGGAAATTCCCGGCGAGGTAGAGACCAAGGTGCGGATGGTCAGCGGGGTCAACAGTGTTGAGGTAGAAATTACCTTTGACCCACCCTATCACCAGGAGATGATGTCTGAGGCGGCCAAGCTCGAATTGGGCTTTTTATAACATTATGGGCCATGATTGAACCTTTGAACTGATTTTTGTGCTTTGCTTTAAAAGCAATGCTAGCTTTTTTGTTTATCTATTACCTTTAAACTAAAAACAATGTATCCTGAACATCTTGTAGCCCCCATGCGCCAGGATTTGACCCTGGCTGGTTTTGAGGAGCTGAAAAATGCCGAAGAAGTGGCCAATTTTATGAGCCAGCAAAAAGGAACGGCCCTGGTGGTGGTCAATTCGGTATGTGGATGCGCTGCCGGAGCGGCCCGCCCTGGTGTAAAACTAGCCCTCAGCCAAAGCGATAAAAAACCCGAAAAGCTTGTAACGGTTTTTGCCGGAGTGGACCAGGAAGCCACCGCCAAAACCCGTGAGTTTCTCTTGCCTTATCCGCCTTCTTCGCCTTCTATCGCCTTGTTTAAGAATGGCGAACTCGTCCATTTCGTAGAACGCCACCACATAGAAGGGCGTTCGGCACAGATGATTGCCCAACACCTCCAGCAAGTATTTGAAGAGTACTGTTAGGTAGCTCTAAGCAGAGGTAAATGTAGTTTGTCTCTGCTTTTTTATAAATTTTTTCTTTATTTTGATGAAATGCTCTTCTTTTGCAAAATTCAAATCCATTTGTAAAAGACTAAAAAGCAAAAAGATGATAGGCAGATTATTTAAATGGTCGTTTAGAATAATTTTGATAGTATTTCTATTGAGAGTTTTCGCTGCTGAAACTCCCCTCTATCAGGCAATATCCCCATTTGCCGAGCCTTTTTTTGAAGGCGTTTTGGAAACTTTGACCGCTCTAATGCTACCCGACCAAACCCAAGAAGCTACAAAAGAAGTAAAAATAGATAGCTTGGAAAATAATAGCATCTCTGATGTAGAGGAGAAAGATTACCAGCAAATACAAGAGTTTGATGCTGTTATGCCTTGCCAAAGCCAAATCAGCTACGTAACGCATTTACATAAATGGGAATACAACCACAGCGGAGCAAGGAATCGGCAGTTTGGAGCCAAATTTACTATTTTGCCTTCGGTAGCTTGCCAAGCCGAGCAATTCAGAGAAAAACAAATCGTAGAACCTCGCTACGATGGCTCTATGAAAGATTATTACGGAAAAGTATATCTTCAGCTTGTAAAAGATAACCGAGACAAGTTGGCAAAAGTATACAAAGTTTATGAACAGATAGGAAAAAAGTACCAACTTGATTAC
>JAAUUB010000082.1 GCA_012031215.1 Microscillaceae bacterium
AAACCCGGAAGGATTTTGACTAAGAAAAGCAGCGGCGGCTTCCATTCTCAAAATCAGCCGGCCCAGTTTTCCCGGTCCAGGCTGCGGTACTGGATGGCTTCGGCCAGATGTTCGGGGCGTATTTCCGGGCTTTGATGCAGGTCGGCAATGGTACGGGCTACTTTGAGGATACGGTCGTAGGCCCGGGCCGATAGTCCCAAGCGTTCCATCGCCCGTTTGAGCATGTTTTTCCCGGCAGCATTGATGAGGCATACTTCTTTGACCATTTGAGAGGGCATCATAGCATTGGAATAGACCCCATCCAGGTTTTTGAAACGCTCGGTTTGGATTTGGCGGGCCTGAATAACCCGGGCGCGAATATCAGCACTACTCTCATTTTTGCGGTCGGCGGTCATTTCGTCAAAGGAAATGGGGGTTACTTCTACGTGCAGGTCGATGCGGTCGAGCAGGGGCCCGCTGATGCGATTAAGGTAACGTTGCACTACGCCTGGGCCACACACACAGTTTTTTTCGGGATGGTTGTAATACCCGCAGGGGCAGGGGTTCATGCTGGCAATGAGCATAAAATTGGCCGGATAGTCCAGGGAAATCTTGGCCCGGGCGATAGTTACCCTTCGTTCTTCGAGGGGTTGCCGCATGACCTCCAGCACCGTTCGCTTAAACTCCGGCAGTTCATCCAGAAAGAGCACGCCGTTATGGGCCAGGGAAATTTCGCCGGGCTGAGGAATGCCTCCGCCGCCCACCAGGGCCACATCGCTGATGGTATGATGCGGGGCGCGAAAAGGTCGTAAATTTATCAACGCAGCTTGATGATTCATTTTGCCCGCTACGGAGTGAATCTTGGTAGTTTCGAGGGCTTCGTGGAGGGTCATGGGCGGCAAGATAGAAGGCAGCCGCTTGGCCAGCATGGTTTTGCCCGCCCCCGGAGGGCCAATCATAATCACATTATGGCCTCCCGCCGCCGCAATCTCGAGAGCCCGTTTGATGTTTTCCTGCCCTTGCACATCGGCAAAATCTGAGGGGTAGTTTTCCAGCGAATCAAAAAAAACCTCTCGGGTATTGCTTTCGCGGGGCTGGATAAACAAATCGCCCAGCAAGAACTGAATGGCTTCCTCGAGAGTACGCACCCCGATGATGTCCAGATTATTTACAATGGATGCCTCGAGGGCATTTTCTTCGGGCAAAATAAAGCCTTTGTACTTCAAACGTCGGGCTTCAATGGCGATGGGCAATACCCCTTTGATGGGCCTGAGCAGGCCATCCAGGGATAGTTCGCCCATGATGACATATTTTCCAGCAAATCGGTTTGAAGTTGGCCGGCGGCGGCCAAAATGCCTAAGGCAATGGGGAGGTCGTAGGCCGCTCCTTCTTTGCGAATATCGGCCGGGGCCAGATTGACCACTATTTTTTGGCGGGGATAGCGATAGCCGAGGTGCTTAATGGCTGATTCAACCCTTTGCTGGCTTTCCTTCACGGCACTGTCGGGCAGGCCCACCATGTGAAAATGCAGTCCCTGCATCACATTGGCCTCAATCGTAACCAGGGCCGCATTGACCCCATATACGGCACATCCATAGGTTTTGGCAAGCATGGTTTTTCTTTGGGTTTAAAAAGGCAGGTTGGCCAAATTAAGATTTATATCTTACCAAAGCTACACGAAAAAAATAGAAAAGGCAAGTGATGCACACTTGCCTGGGTAGGGAAAAACCGGATAAAAAAGATTAAACAATCGGAAAATCGCCCAGAGTAGCAGGTAGCTGGGCCAGGGCTTTTTGCAGTTCTTCATCATTGGGGGCGATGCCGTGCCATTTGTGCGTGCCAACCATAAAATCTACCCCAAAGCCCATCTCCGTTTTCATCAATATCACAATGGGCTGCTCGCGTTGGGTCAGTCCTTTGGCCAATCTGAGCGTACGGATGACTTCGCCCAGGTCATTGCCCTCCATTTCCAGCACCTGCCAGCCAAAGGCCTTCCATTTGGCGGCCAGGTCTTGCAAGTCCATTACTTCTTTGACCGGGCCATCTATCTGTTGCCCATTGACATCGATGGTGGCAATAAGGTTATCTACTTTGTGGTGGGCAGCAAACATCGCCGCTTCCCAGATTTGCCCCTCCTGCTGCTCGCCGTCGCCCATGAGAACATACACCAGGTGGGGGTCTTGATTGAGCTTTTTGGCCAGGGCCGCCCCAATAGCAACCGACAGGCCCTGCCCCAGTGAGCCCGAAGCCACTCGAATCCCTTCCAGTCCTTCGTGGGTGGCGGGGTGGCCTTGCAGGCGCGAGTCAATCTGTCGGAAAGTGGCCAGTTCTTCCACCGGAAAAAAGCCCGCACGGGCCAGGGTGCTGTACCAAACCGGCGAAATATGCCCATTAGACAAAAAAAAGAGGTCTTCATCGTGGCCATCCATTTCAAAAACAGGCTTTCGGCGCAAGATTTCAAAATAAAGGGCCACAAAATATTCTGTACAACCCAGGGAGCCCCCCGGATGACCAGATTGGGCCTTATGCACCATGCGCACTATGTCGCGCCGGATTTGTCCGGCCATTTGTTGAAGGGTTTCTATTTCCATGCAGCATTGTTAATAATAAACAGCGGGCGCAAAAAATGCTTTCCGACCAAAATCATTATTTTAGAATTTGGGCCGTGTGGTCGGCAGTTTTTACTTTTTGGATGATTTCGGCAATATTTCCTTCTTCATCAATGAGAAAGGTGGTCCGCTCGGTGCCCATATAGGTTTTGCCATACATTGATTTTTCCTGCCATACTCCATAAAGCTGATTGATTTGGGTGTCGGTATCGGCAATTAAGGGAAAAGGTAGCTCATATTTTTTGATAAATTTCTGGTGCGACTTTTCATCGTCCTTGCTCACGCCTAGCACCACATAGCCTGCTGCCAGCAAGGCCTTGTAGTGGTCGCGCAGGTTGCAGGCCTGGGCTGTACAGCCTTTAGTGTCGTCTTTGGGATAAAAATATAGGACTACTTTCTTGCCCCGAAAGTCCTCCAGCCGAATAAGCGCGCCATCCTGGTCTTTGCCTTCAAAAGTGGGCCGGGTCGCCAACTTTAAGTTCCATCTTTTTTGGTTTTGAAATATGCTAAATTTCTACAAAAATAAGCGGAAAAGCGCAAATGGGAAAGTCTTTCTTTTGGCTCTCTTGAAAAGGCAAGTACCGACCTGTCCAAACCCAGACCTGCCCCTCTGGATATCAGCCGTTTAGTTTCTTCACTGCCATGAAGCACCCTTAAAAATATGTGCAAGGCCTGTTTTGACACAAACCCGAAGCCCGGTTTCATTCCGAGACCTTGGTCCATTGGTTCGTGCGATACAGAAGCCCCCAGTAGCCCCGTATAAAGAGCTTGCCCCCTTCTATCCAGAGTAGGCCTTTGTAGGTCTTTCCTTGCTGGGGGTGGTAGATGGTCCCATTTTTCCACTGACAGGTCCGGGTATCAAAGTGAAAATCCTGCAATATCTCAATATCCAAAATCTTGCGTTGGCGTAGGGCCGGATTGGGGTTCTTAAGGTCTTGGGGGTATTTGCCGTGGGCGGGATTTTCTAAAAACCAAATTACTTTCCCGTAATAAAGCTGGTTAGTTTTTTTGAAAATTTGGATTTTCACCTCTTTATCCGAGGAAAGCCAAAAACCATCAATCGCATTTTGGTCAGAAATCGGAAATAACACGGCCAGAAATAGAAATATGCTCATCATGCAATCTTAAGAATTCTTCTTAAAAACATTTGGGAAAAGAAATTCTTTGTCATTTGATTGACTTTTAAAGACCCTCTCCTTTTCCAAAAGCCACTTACCTTTGAAATGTTCATCCGGTAATAAAGGGACTAATTTAAATCATTGGTTATCAGCGAATTGCAATAAATCGCTTTCGGAAAAGAACCAATGTCGTAACCTTGAAGTTATGACATTGAATTGGATAATTAAATACTTATTTTAAAACCCTACAACAATGAAATCATTTCAGGTTCCTACCCGCGACGAAGTAAGTGAAGGCAATCAGGCCATTTTTGACAATTTGCAAAAAGGTCTGGGCTTTGTGCCAAATTTGTATGCCTACTATGCCAAGAACGAAACGGCCCTGGCCGATTATCTGACTTTGCAAAATCGCAAGAGCATACTGCGGGCCAAAGAGCGCGAAGTGATTAACCTGGTGGTGAGCCAGGTAAATGATTGTCGCTACTGTCAGTCGGCGCACACAGCCATCGGCAAAATGAATGGCTTTACGGATGAGCAGATTCTGGAAATCCGGGGCGGGGCCGCTTCTTTTGATGCCAAACTGGATGCCCTGGCCAAGTTTGTGAAAGACATCACTATAAACCGCAGCAAGCCCAGCCCTGAGGCTGTCGAAAACCTTTTTGAAGCTGGATATACCGAAGCCCATTTGGTGGACATCATCATGGTCATTGGTGATAAAATCATCAGTAATTTCATACACGGCACTACCCAAATTCCGATTGATTTTCCTTTGGCTCCTGAGTTATAAAAATAGCCAGGCATAAGCCAGTAAAAAAATGCCTTGGTTTAAAAATAAAAAAAACGGCCCTGCCAAGACCTGGGCCGATTTTTTATGGCGCAAAAGCCAGAAGAAAGCCATACTAGCCGCCAAAGTGCAAAAGCAGGGTAACGCTATGGTTGCTTAGCCGTCGGAGTGGTCGGTTAAAATCATTGATTTCGTTTTTGTCGAGCACATTGTGTACGCCGTGCGAAAAACGAAGTTCGGGTGCAAATTTGAAATAGGGAAAAAAAACATCAAACCCAAGTCCATACTCTATGGAGAGGTCAGAACCCGTGATGAGAACATTTTCTTCATCTTCTTTGCGTTGCGAAAGCGCAAAAGAAGGCTTTACTCCGGCCACCATGTACATCCCTTTGATGCCCCGCAACTGGGCGCGGTATTTTAGCAGAAGCGGAATTTCAAACGTAGAGCCTTCTACAATTTTAGTTTCCGATTCGCCATTGGCATAGATGTATTGGAGGCGGCGCTCAAAAAAGTTGGCTTGGGTATTGAGCCGAAAATCCCAAAACTCACCCAGACGCACATTGGCATAAAAACCCACTCCAAAGCCTGGTGCGGCCTCTGGGTTGATGCTGATAATGCCGCTGGGGTCGGGTTGTTGGGCAAAAGCATCCGTCATTTGAGCCCGAAAATTACTTCTAAGCACCGAGAGATAGAAGCCAAAGTTAAGGGGCCGGGTTAGCCTCCTCTTTTGGCGCTGCAGCTCATAGGAGACATCATCAGTGTAAAGGCCGCTACCCCGGTTTTTGGTTTTAAACCACTGCGCCGAGGCAGGTTCAGTGGCCAGGAGCAAAACAATGCCTACAACTAATGCGCATAGACAGGCTTTCGCCCTTGATAAATAGAACTGATGCCGAAGGTGAGAGGTCTGCATTGTGTGTCGCAAAATCCAATTTTTTCTAAAATTTTGACAAAATCTGGGCCATCGGGAAACGCCGAGACCGATTCAGGCAAGTAAGTATAGGCGGCAGGGTCTTTGGAAATATTACGCCCCAGCCAAGGCAATACTTGCTTAAAATAAAAATTATATAACTGACGAAAAGGTGCCTGCCGTGGGCGCGAAAATTCTAAAACCAGCAAATCGCCCCCTGGCTTTAATACCCGGTAGATACTGGCCAGGCCTAGCTCCAAGTTCTCAAAATTTCGTACTCCAAAGGAAACGATGACCGCATCAAAATAATTGTCAGCAAAGTGGAGATTTTCCGAATCACCGGTTTGCAGGTCGATTTGTGCTTGCAGGCCCCGATGCCGAAGTTTTTCGCGGCCAAAGGCTAACATACCTTCGGAAATATCCACTCCGATTACTTTTCGGGACGTAGCCGGAGCGAAGCAATGGCAAAATCGGCGGTGCCCGTAGCCACATCTAAAATACGGCGTGGCGTACTGTTTCGGAGCTGACGAATGGCCTGTTGCCGCCACCAAATGTCAATGCCCAGGCTCAAAAAATGGTTTAAAAAATCATAGCGGGGCGAAAATATTGTCAAACATTTCGGCGACCTGCTCCTTTTTGGTATGGCCTTTTTCTTTGTAAGGCACAATGGCCTCGGCGGGGTTGCTTTTCATATCGGGCGTAAAATTAAAAAAATTATGGGGGCTAAACTCAGCGTTTCGCCAAAATGTTCTTTATGCCCGGTCGGTAGGTTGTTTTTCGGCTGTTTTTAGCCCCTCCGAAGAATCATTTTTTGTTTTGCCAGGAAGTCTTTCTTTTTTTTCCAGCCAAAGCCAAAACAGGCCGCCAATGGCCAATGCGCTATATTCCAGGCTCACCCAGGCCAGGTGCTCGTGGTAAGGGCTATATTGATAGGCTCCATAGCTCAGTCCTACCCAGGCCGACCACCACAAGGGCAGTGGGTGTCCGAAGCTCAGCCCTATCAAGGGTATCAGATACCAGGGGTGTACGGTGGTGGCCAGAAGGTAATAAAGTCCGAAAATTTGCCAGGGACGGAGCCAAAGAGACCTCTGGGTGTTTTTGCTGGCGAATGAAAGGCCCAGTATTGCCAGCAAGGTGGCTATTTTCAGGCCTGGCCCCAGCATCGCAATCGGATTGTAGCCATACCAGGCGGTTCCGAGTGCGCGCAAGAGGTAATACACACTGGCATTGAACTCAAAATGCTGAAAATACAGGTTAAGGCTTCTTCCCAGATTTTGCAGGAAAGCCATCGAGAGAAAAGGCCAAAACATCAGACCAAAGCTGAGGGCCAGGGTTCCTCCAAAAAACAAGCTTTTTCGCAAACCCAGTCCCCGCATCACCAAAGGCAGGAGCATCAGGGGCAATAATTTGGTAGCGATGGCCAGGGCAAAAAGTAATGCTCCGAAGCTGGCTCTTCTTCGGAAAATCGTATAATACAGACCCGCCAGCATAAAAAAAAGCATAATGGGTTCAAAATGTGCATTGCCCACGCCTTCCATCACCACTACGGGATTTAAAAAATAGACGGCCCCCATCCATACGCCCCGATGGGCCAGGGATGCCCCTAAAGCACCTTGCCGGGCCAGACGAACCAGCAGGCCAAATATGCCCACATCCGCCAATACTATCCCGCTCCGCATCACATTGACCGCTCCCAGCCAGCTTTCAGGAAATAATCCGGTTCCCAGTGCCGAAAGGCCCAAATGCAGGGGGGGATAGACCGTGAAATAATGTGGTGAATTGAGCCGATGATAAAGCGCTTCTCCCAAAGCCGGGATAGGCATCGCTGGCTGCGCCCGCCATTCGGAAGGCAAATACAAAAAAGGATTAAACCCGTGCAAAAGCAATTGACCATCCCAGATAAAACGAAAGCAATCGTCGGATAAAACCGGGAGGCTAGGCCAAAACACCAGCCGGCTTAATAAGCCAAGCCCTAATACAAAGTAAGCCGAAGGATTTTTTCGCCAATACAAAAAGCTAAAATAAGCCCCAAATAAAACCAGATTCAGCCCCAAAAAAATGATGAAATCGCGGCGATGATGCGCCCAGGCCAAATACCCAAAAGCGGCCCCACTACCCAAAAGCCACATTGAACTGGCGACTAGCTGCAAGCCGTAATTTTTCATAAAGATTCGGGGGAATTAGGATAAAAAGGAGGTCGGGGTATTCCCCACTCAAAAACCTTTCTAAGTTAGAATCCTTCTGCCAGTTTGAAAAATCTAGGCCCTGCTCAGGAAAAAAAACAACATTTAAAGCGGACTATGTAAGCCAATGGACATTCTTTAGGCGTGTTTTTCGGCTTTGCGTTGTTGGCGGTAGGCTTTCAGCAGGCCGCTTTGGTCTAATACCTTGAAAACCAAGTGGTGTACCTGACCCTTTTCGTCCGCTTCGGGCGTGATTTCTACCTGAAAGAGATAAAATCTTTTCTCTGCCCGGTTAAGAATCAGGGCTTTGGTTTGGATGGCCTCGCCCCGGCAAGCCCGGCGGAGCAGTTGCTTCCATTCAAGGAAATAGACCATCGGAAAGACATCTGGCAGGTAGTACTCTGGCTGAATATAAAAACGCCAGCGACCAAAGAGGTGCTTTATTTGATGAGAATAATGGGTAAAACACCATTCATAATCAATACGAAAGACCAAGGCTTCGGCGTGCTGTTCTAGTAAGGCAATGATTTCTTCACGAAGCTGGAGTTGGGCCTGGCTGCTATCCAGGTAAGCTTTGCTTTCCTCGAGCGAGAGTTGGTGTTCTTTCTCGATGTTTTTAATGCGCCATTGGTAGCGATTGCGGAGGCGGCGGATATACTGACGGTGGTGGGTTTTGAGATGCTGCATAAAATCGCCCAAGGCTTGAATAGAAACAAAGATGTGGGTAACTTCTTGAATCTCGGTCAGCAAAGGTCTTAGGCTCACGGCAAAGACCTGCGGCTTGCGGGTGGCGCGGTGAATGAGTACCTGGGTAAAGGTGAGGGATTCGCCCCGCAGGGCCCGGTCTAGGTAGTTTTTCCAGGCGAAGAACTTGGTTTGGGGAAAGACATCGAGCAGAAGGTATTCGGGTTGCAGCGAAAAACGCCATTCTTTAAATATAGCGCGGGCCTTTTCATTAAAATTGACAATCTGATAGTCGTGATTGACCAAGAGGGCCAGGGCATCAATTTGGGCATAAAAATCGAGCCTGCCCTGTATTTCTTTTTGTGCAACCTGCATGCGGGCAATTTTCTCGGCAAAGAGTGCTTTTTCTTTTTCGTAACGCTCTATGTTGTTTTGCAGGTTTTGCTTTTGGGTCTCGATAATGCGGGCGGTGCGGGCCGCTTGCTTTTGGTAAATTCAGCAATGTCCAATTCGCGTTGCTTGCGTTTGGAAATATCCCGCGAAAAGACCGAAACCCCGGCCACTACTTCATTTTCATCCAGAATAGGATTGAAATAAATGCTGAGATAAAATTTAAGATTGGTTTTTTCGCTAAAAATGGATTGCTCCACCGAAAATTTTTCCCCATTTAAGGCCCGGTCGTAATAGCCTTTCCAGACATATTCATAGTTTTTGGGCAATAACTCAAGCACATTAGAACTGACCCGCAGATTTTCGCCGAGGCTTTCATAAAAACGGCGGGCACTTTCATTAAAAAGCGTTACGCGGTAGTTTGGTCCAATGGTATAAATGGCATCGTCGGTATTGTTAATAAGGGCCGTGAGATTGGCTTCTTTTTGCTGGAGTTCTTCTTTGGTGGCCAGAATGCTGGCTTCGGCAATTTTGCGGTCGGTTACATCAATAATAAACTCAATGATTTTGTAAGGTCGGCCATTGAGGTCCAGGATAGGATTAAAACTGCCCTGAAACCAGACCGTACGGCCCGTTTTGGTCAGGCGGCGTACCTCTCCAATATGATAGCGACCTTGTTTGAGTTTGTGCCAGAGAGCCAGGTAAGCTCGGGATTCTTTTTCGTCATCTGGTACAATGATGGTATGCTCGCGCCCGATGATTTCATCCCGGCGGTATTCCATCAAGTCGAGGAAATTTTCATTGGCATCAATGATTTTTCCATCCAGGTCAAATTCAACCACCGCACTAGACCGCTTAAATGAATCAAGCTGCTCTTTAAAGTCAAGGCGGAGGCGTTTTTCTTCGGTTACATCAAAGGCCAGCTTGAGCACTTTGTAAGGCCTTCCGTTTTTATCTTTGATAGGCGAATAAGTGGCCTTGAGCCAGATTTCGGAGCCATCGCGAGCAATTCGTTTGAATTCGCCATAGCAAGGGATGCCCTGTTGCAGGTCAGCCCAAAGCTTTTCGTAGAGGGCCAGGTCAGCCGGGGTATGAGGCACAAGCTCAAGATGAGATTTGCCCAGAAGTTCTTCTTCACGAAATTTTACCGTCTTGAGCATCAGGTCATTGGCCTGGCCAATGCTGCGGTCCATGTTCAGTTCCAGGGTGAGCAGGGTAGATTTGATGGCCAAAGACTGGGCCGAGAGGGCTTCCTGGTTTTTCTGCATAGCCTTTTGGGTGTCCTCGAGTACCTGAAGGTTGAGCAACATCTTTTGCTCTTGCTGGCGCAGGCGCTCCGCAATGCGGTTGGAGTCTTCCAGGAGGCGACGGGTGCGCTCATTGGCTTGGGCGGCGTTGAGATTGGAAGCAATATTTTCGCCCAGTTTTTCCAAAAATGAAATCTGGTAATGCTTAAACTCATAAAAAGAAGCCAGTTCCATCACGCCATACACACGGTCGCTCAGTTTGAGGGGCACTACCAGCACACTGCGAGGTTGTGCTCCCCCCCAGGCCGGAGGTGATGTCCACATAGTTGTCCGGAATGTCAGTAATGTAAATAGTATCTCCATCCTTAAAAGACTGGCCCACCAGGCCTTCGCCCACCCTGAGTTTCTTTTCTGAAAAGCGGCGGCGTTGAAAAGCATAACTGGCCACCAGTTCTAAAAAAGTTTCTTGTTCTGCTTCCTTATTGGCAATAAACAAGCCCCCCTGGTTGGCCTGCACATAATCTACTACATTGGAGACAATCTCGTAAGAGAGCTGCTCTGTGTCTTCGTTAAAGGTCTGTAAAATCTGACCAAATTTGGCCAGGCCCTCGGTTACCCAGTTCCGTTCTTCTTCCTCGAGAGCCACCGCTTTCATGCGCTCCCGCATATTAATCAAGGCTCCGGCCAGGGCATCTTTTTCGGGGGTTTGGCCATTGGTTTGGGTGTAAGACACCGAGAGGTCGCCTTGCTCAATACTTTTGATAAAATCGGTGGCATTCCGAATTTTATCCACCATTTCGTTAATGGCTTCGGCCACCTGCCCCACTTCATTGCGGCGGTAATACGTGATTTTTTGGCTCAAATCCCCTTCGCCAATAGACTGCGCAACCTGCGAGATTTGCAACAATGGCCGTACGACCCAAAGTTGCACCAGATACAAACCAATGGCTATCAGCGAAAGATTTACGCCCAATAAACCCCAAAGCCAAAGATTGGCCCGGTCGCGTTGTTGTTTAGAAATCTCAAGATATTTTTCAATCAGGCGGCTGTTGGCCGTGATAAGCCTTTCACGATTTTCGCTAATTTTTTTCAGGGCTGATTCTGCCCGCTCTGTCAAGGCCTTTCGTCCGGACTCGAAAATAGTATCCGTAAAAATTTCCTGCTCCACAAATACTTTGGCCTCGTCGCGAAACTGATAATACCAAAGCTGGGATAGTTCTTCAAAAATTGGTTTTACCTCCGGCACACAGGGGGGGAGTATTATCTTTTCTTCTTCCACCATCACGCCCCCCCCCTTTTCAAGCAGCTCAAGATTGAGGTCAAAGCGGCGAATATCACTGTTGAGCAAAGCCACGGCCATTCGCTGGTTTTCAGTAATTTGCTTGGCATAGTTTAAGATTTGCTCAATGATTTCATTATTTTGGCCAGCCCGATTAATGATAATTTGGTACTCACCCAAATTCTCGAAAGCACCACGGGTCAAAAAGTGGCTCGAGATAATCGTAAGCACAAAAAAAGCAAAAAATAAAACCAGCCTAAGGCGAATAGAAATAAACCTGTTGGGCTTCATCAGACAAGGTCCCGAATCCGGGAGTTAAGTTCATTTTTAACAAATATATACCAATCAAAAAACTTGCGAAAATTTTATGGCACAGAAAATTTTAATTCTTGGGGCAGGTCGCTCTTCGGCATTCCTAATTCAGCATTTAGTCGTGCATGCCCCCACATTTGATGCCCAAATAATGCTGGCCGATGCCTCCCCTGAGGTATTGCAGGCAAAAAAAGCGCAATACCCGACGCTGCTTACCTTTTGTATCAACATTGAAGAGACGCAGTCTTTGGCTTCTCTGTTGTCGCCCGGGACCATTGTGGTTTCTTTACTACCTGCTTTCTATCAGCCGCAGGTGGCTCAGCTATGCCTCTCAGCCCGGGCCCACCTGCTCACGGCTTCTTATTTGCCCCCCGAAATGGAAGCACTACACGAAGCGGCAAGAACCCAAAATCTTTTATTTTTGAATGAACTGGGCCTAGACCCCGGCCTTGACCATCTTTCGGCCTGCAAATTACTCGATGAGATAAGAGCCGAAGGCGGTATCATTGATGCCTTTCGCTCCTATGCCGGGGCTTTGGTGGCCCCCGAAGCCGAACAGGACAATCCCTGGAGCTATAAATTTACCTGGAACCCCCGCAATGTAGTATTGGCCGGACAAGGCGGCCCAGCGCAATACCGACAAGATGGACAAACCCGCCTCGTTCCCGCGCATCAGCTTTTTCGCCGGGTCTTGCCCGTGTCGGTGGCGGGGGCGGGAGATTTTGAAGCGTATCCCAACCGGGATTCACTTAAGTATGCAAAAGTTTATGGCTTAGAAACAGTACCGACCTTGCTGAGAGGCACCTTGCGCCGACCCGGCTTTTGTCAGGCCTGGCATTGGCTCGTACAACTGGGACTGACCGACGACCAGGTGCGGCTGCCTCATTCCGAAAGCCTGACTTACCGAGAGTGGCTACAGGCTTTTTTACCAGATTTGCAAGCCAATGAAACTGTTTGGGCGGCCCTGGCCCGGTATTGTGGGCTTTCTACCCAAAACCCTACCTGGGCACAACTGGCCTGGCTTGAGCTCGACCGGGAACAAGCCATTGGCCTGCCCCAGGCCAGCTCGGCCCAGATTCTTCAAAAAATATTGGAGGGAAAATGGCAATTGCAACCCCAAGACTGCGATATGGTGGTCATGCATCACGAAATCATTTACCAAAAAGAAGGGCAAAGATTTTCCCGAAGCAGTGATTTGGTGGTCAAAGGTGCGCCAAGCCCTCATACCGCCATTGCCAAAACCGTAGGCCTTCCTTTGGCAATGGCGGCGGTCAGACTGGCCACGGGGCAGTTAAACCTGCGCGGCGTGTGCCTGCCCACCGCACCAGAACTGTATCTGCCTTTGCTGGAGCAACTAAAACAGGTAGGCATTCGATTTGAGGAAAGCATCACTCTCCTGGAGGGCAAAAAATAAGCCCTATTTCTTTTGCTCGGGAGGGCTTGCCGGGGCATCTCCGGACTGGATTCGTTTACATAACGCTCCAATAATGCCTTTAGACGGGTGTAGCCATCTGCGTTGAGGTGAAGCCCGTCATTGGTATAGTTGGGATTGAGCTCGTGGGTCAGCTCATTGCCCTGCAAAGGATTGAAAAAGTCCAGAAAAGCCACCCCGTTTTTTTGGCACAAGTCTTTGAGTTGGCCATTAAGAATGAGCAAATCTTCGTTTTTGACTTTCATTCCGTTGAGTTCATACAAAACCGGAAAAAGCCCAATGACATAGACCAGGGTTTGGGGCGTAGTTTTGCGGATTTTGGCCAGCAGGGTGGCATAGTTTTTCAGGACTTCATTCGCCGGGATGCCATTGGCCAGGTCGTTGTAGCCGCATTGTATAAATAGCTTGGAGGGCTTGGCCAGAAGCAGGGTATCCACCCGTTTCAGCATATCCTGGGTACGATTGCCGCCAATACCCCGATTTTTGACCCGGGGATTTTGAAACATCTCCGCCCAATTGGCTCCTTCTATGAGGCTAGCTCCCAAAAACACAATCGCTCCCTTTTCCATCGGAAGGCTGCGAAAAACCGACACCCGCCGGGCGGTATATTGTTCAAGCTGTGCCTTTTGCTGGTTTTGCAGGCGGTGGGGATAATAGGCAAAAAACAAAATCAAGCTCAGCAAAAAAACGCCATTTGCAATCAGAGAAGGCCAAAATAATTTTTTCATATCGTTCGAAGGCTATCCGTAGGTGGGGGTGTATTTTGGGGAATATCGCGGGGTTTTTCCTCAAGTTTTTTCTTCTTTTTAAAGGGCTTTTTTTGTTTCTCTTCAGGAAAGTCAAAAAAGGCCTTTTTTGCGACGGGGTTTGCACCCATTTTTCTATTCGGTTTTTCCACAAGTTATATCCGGCGCCATTAAGCGCCTCTCCGTTGTCTGTGTAGGAAGCATTAAGCACTTTTGCATTCGCAAAATCATCAAAAATATTGAGGTATTTCACATCCAGTTCGGCGCAGAGGGCCTCCAGCTTTTGGTTTAAGGAAAGAGTGGCGGCATTGGTGCGGCGGGTATTGCCCAACTGAGGATTGACAGGCAACAGACTATGGGCATAAATCTCCGTTTTGGGCGATTTAACCTTAATTTCGGTCAGCACCTGGCGATAGCTTTTGAGAATTTCCGCTTCCCCGAGGCCCTGGTTCAGGTCCCAGTGCCCCACCAGCAAAAAAATCTTGGCCGGCTCCGATTCGGTAAGCTCTCCCACCCGGCTCAGCACCCCTTCGGTCGCATTGCCCCGCACTCCTCGGTTTTTGACCATTGGATTCTGAAAGAGCTCGTCCCAGGGACCTTCTTCTATCCATTCATCACCCACAAACAAAATTTCGCCGTTTTGATTGGGCAGGGTTTGAAAATGGGCGGCGTGCCTTTGCTGGTATTTTTGTAGATATACCTGCTGAGCGTGAAAGACCTGCGCCCGATAGTAGCGATAGGCAAAAAAACCCACCAATAGCAAAATAAGATTGAGCAGTAGTGAATAAGGCAAGTACGGCCCCGGCTGAGTTTGCTTGTATTGGTCATGGAATATTGGGCATTTGTGCACAATTTTAGGAAAATATTCCCAAAGTGCCACGTTTTTTTATAGCTTTCGGCAAAGAATGCTTTGAAAATAGAAAGGAAATGTACACCTGGAATCCTGATTTATACCAAAAAGCCTGGCATTGGGCTACCCTGGCCCACGAAGGCCAGACCTATGGCGGCCCCGCCGAAGGCCAACATATCCTCTACCTCAACCATATTGGCAGTGTGGTGGCGGAGGTACATTGGGCCTTGGCGCAAATGACACTTCCAGACCCCGACCTGGCCCTTCTTTGCGCCATTTTGCACGATACTTTGGAGGATACCGACCTGCGCCCGGCAGCAATAGAAGAAGGCTTTGGCCCCCGCATTGCCGCCGGCGTAGCCGCCCTGACCAAAGATGAAAGCCTCCCGGACAAAGGCCAAAAGATGGCCGATAGCCTGGCCCGTATCCGGCAACAACCCGCCGAGATATGGGTAGTGAAAATGGCCGACCGCATTTGTAATCTCCAACACCCTCCCTATTATTGGGACAAGGCCAAGAAGCAGGCTTATCAGGCCGAAGCACAGGTGATTTACGAAGCCCTGGCTTCTGCGCATGTGCCCCTGGCCACACGATTGCAGCAGAAGATAGCCGAATATGCTCAGTTTTTTTAAGAGATAGCCCCTCCTACATTCCCCGCTTTAGCTGGCTGGTGATGGTAGAATCGCTAATTTTGGTATCCTCGGCCAGCAAAAAAGCCTTGCTGAGGATAATGGACAAGGTCCGGTCGCCTTCAAATGGCAGAAAGACCTGCTTTTCGGAATGGGTGGCCTTGTTGTCGGGCACAATACAAAGGTATTGGTCATTGGGTTCCATCAGGATATTGCCGCTGCCCAGGTGTATTTTATAGGTACGGATTTGCCCTTTTACCACCAGAAATTTATCACTCAGATGGGCCACTTTTGCAAATTTGAGCCGGGGCAAAAGCCTTTCCAGCACCTGACGGCGGGTCTTGGCCATTTCGCCCAGTTCGCCAAAAGAATATGCTTCCCAGTAGTTGCGGTATTGTTGCAGGCCCCCATCGCGCCAGTTGGGGTCATTGCCCACGCTGGCCACTCCCACAAACAAATCTACATCGCGCATCACCTCCGAAAAAATAAGGGCGGGCACCTGGGTCATTTCCATCTGCTGGCCACCTTGATAAAACCGCAACTGGTCGGTAGAAACATAATCCCAAATGCCTGTATCATTAAAAGCATCGTTGGCATTCACTTCCTGCACCCAAAATTCGGCCCGCCAGTTCTCGGGTAAGGCAAGGGTGGCGGTTTCGCTTTCATAGCCCTTGTCATAGGCCCCCAAGAGGCTATATTTCCAGCCCCTGATTTTGGCCAGGGCATTAAACTGGTGCTGCTTCAAAATATGCGCGGCCATACGGTTGCTGTAATAGCGGGTATTGATTTCGGCCTCTGTAAGCAAATAAATCTCACGAAAGGCTTGCTTAAGGGCTTGCTGGATTTCGTGGCGGTTCATGAAATTGCGCCAATCCTGGATCTGTGCGGGGCTATATGCTACCGGATGCCAGAGCCGGACAGACTGGGCCTGTTCTACCGGGGGGAGGGCTTCTTCCCGCGCATTGACCCAGGTCTGGTGAAGATAAAAGCCTTCGTAAGCCTTGCCTCCTATTTCAAACACCCAAATCAAACGGGTGGTGAGGAAGTGCATGAGGCCGTGCTCAAAATAATATTTTTGAAAAGCCGCATAGCTCCAGGTTCGGTCGGCTACTAGGTTTCGGTCCAGGCGGTCGCGCTGGGCCGTCAGCATTTTAGGGATTTGGCGGGCAGTTTCCTTGAGGGTTTTGAGGTCTTCGGGGTGGTTTTGTTTCATAAAAACCGGCTCGGTCTTCTGGGGCTGTCCGTCTGGCCTTAGCCACTGCAGTTCTGTTTTTTGGAGAGACTTGATGGCTAAAACGGCCCGATAGCCTTCCCATTCATAAATAACCTGGCCTTGCACAAGGCCAAAATCAGGGGTGGCCATCTCTTCAATCTCCGCTGGGCTGATGCCGTGTATGGCAGAAGCCTCACGGATATATTTCTCAATCAAGTCCCGGGTACTGGCCTGGCGCAGGCGCAACTTAAGGCGAGAAAGCTGGGCGATACCCGGCAAACCCGCTTGGGCAAGAGCATAGATACCCGCATTGCCTATTCCGGCGGCCATGGGTCCTTGGCCAGGGATTTTTTGATAACATTTTTCCACAAATTCGGCCACGAGCACCTGCATTTCCTCATCCAGCTCGGTGCTCGCCGCCCAAACCAAGCCTTTGAGGGCTATCTGATTGCTGCTTTGAAGATATTGATACGTATCGTAGGTATGTTCCCGCCCATTGTACGAATAAGTATTGCTTTGTTTGGAATAGCTAAAAGTTTTTAAAAACCGTAGCCAGGCTTTCATTTGCGCCCCAAAAGCATCCTTTCCGATTTGGGCCAAGAGGGCCTGGCTTTCCCTCATAAACTTGGCGGTGGGTTTGCCCCCATTGGTCTTTTTGCATAGGGCTAGGAGTTGGTAGAAAGGGAGGCGTAGGTTTGGGGCTGCGTGGGCAAGGTCCTGGTTTATTAAGGCCCCCAGCGCATCCCCCTCATCCAATAACACGGGTTCTATTTCGCCCAAGGCCCGACCCTCGCCCCGGGCCAGCATCTCCCGGATTTTGAGGTAGACTTTGTCGGCTTGGCTGTTAAAGGCCTGATGGAGCAAGGTATCCAGAAATACAGCCAGGGTATCGGAAAGGCCATTTGCCTGGACGTGGTGTTCCAGTTGACCCAGATAGAGCAATATGGGAAACCAGTATTGCACCTGTCCTTCGGGGGTACAGACCCGGGCAAAAATGTTTTGCCAGTCATCTTCCGAAGCCTTGATTTTGCTACGCAAGAGCAAACCCAGGAGGGCGTGGGCGGTTCCACCTTCCAGGGTGGCCCAATAGCCCCTGTACAGTTGGCTTTGCGCTTTGGTTTTTTCAATCACAACCTGAGCATCTCTATTCTTAATTCATCCGGCTTTTTCTTTAAAGCCTGATAGCTGGCCAGGCCACCCAGTTTTAGGGAAGCGTAATAATGGGTGGTATTGCCCACTTCGGCCACTATTTCGGCAAAGAGAGTGCTTATTTCGGGCCGGAAAGAGAACCCAGTATTTGTTTTTGACATGGTGATTTTTAGGACTTAATGAGCGTCTAAATTGCATTTTTCCCGAAAAATATCCAATTTTAATATGTACTTCTTCAGGACTGGATTGGGTGAGGGGATGAAAAACCTTTTTTGTATCCCATTTTATCTTCCTTATAGCCAATCTATCCAGGAAAAATCCATTTTCTTACGCCAAAAGTATAGCGAAGCACTTGATTTAGCCCCCTGCATTGTTTTTTTTTACAGGCAAAACGAGGCAATAAAAACGCATCTTTTATGAAAAAGCAGTTTCTCAAATCCCGTCCGGTGTGCAAGGTTACCTTTAGCCTGCCCCAGGAAGCCGCCCCCTCCGCTACCTCTGTACAATTGCTGGGCGATTTCAATGAATGGAAACCCGAAGAAGCAATTGAGATGAAGCTTAACTTAAAAGAGAAAGCTTTTCAAACTGAATTAGAATTGCCCACGGGGCAAAATTATGCATTTCGCTACCTCATAGACCACAGCAGTTGGGAAAACGCCTGGGATGCCGATGCCTATGTACCATCACCTTTTGAAGGCATAGAGAATTCGATTTTGCATTTGCCCGCCCCCGAAATCGGCCCAAGCATTTCGGAAAAGAAAGCCCCGGCCAAAGCCGATGATTTGAAAAAAATTGAAGGCATAGGCCCAAAAATCGCCGACCTTCTCGTGGCACAAGGCATAGATACCTATCAAAAACTGGCCGAGGTTTCGCCCGACAGACTAAGGGGGATTTTGGCCGAAGCAGGTCCCCGCTACAAGGGCCACGCCCCCGACACCTGGCCTCAGCAAGCCAAAATGGCCCAAGAAGGCGAATGGAAAACGTTAGAAGCCTGGCAAGGGGAACTCAAAGGCGGTAAGGGGAAGAAAGCAAAGTAAAAATTCCCTTTTCTTTCCGCAAGATGGGAAGAAAAGGGAATGGGCTATCTGCGTGGTTTCCTCAAGAAAAACTTTATCGATTGTTTTCCACGTAAGTAACGAGGTCTTCTATCTTGTTGAAGATGCGGGCGTTTGAGGGCAAACGCAAGTCCTGGCCAACTACCTGATAGCCACTGAGTAGAATCTTTGCTTCGGGGAGTTTTTCACAAACTTTTTCTATGTATTCCTGAATGATGTCTTGACCCGGTGTGGAGGTAATAATACTCATGACAGTGTCAGGCCGATGAATTTTATACACCTCTACTAGGTCTTGGAATGGTAAACTTTGGCCAAGATAAATGACCTTGTGATTGCGAGATTTGATGATAAAACTAGCAAAAAGCAGCGAGAGTTCGTGCATTTCGCCTTCGGGAAGATAGAGCAGGTATTTGCGCGAGTCGGGGCGCGGGGTATAGACCTGCCCGTCTATGGCCACAATCAGTTTTTGACGAATCAAATGACTGATAAAATGCTCTTGGGCGGGATTGATGGCCCCTGTTTGCCACAAAAAGCCAATTCTTACCAAAAAAGGATAGATGATTTGGGTCATAGTGCGCTCAAAACCCATCTGAAGCGTATTGGTAGAAATCAGTTTTTCGAAGCGGTCTTCGTCCAGATCAATCATAGCCAGGGTGAGGGCCTGAATTTGGTCGGGTGATTTAGAACTTTGTTCGGTAATTTCTATGACCCGGTCACGCAGGTCATGTTCCGACATTTGGGCAATCTTAGAAATTTTATACCCATTTTCTTTGAGAAGCGATACATTGAGAATGAGCTTCAGGTCCAAGTCGTCATAATACCGGATATTGGTATCCGTTCTTTTGGGTTTGACCAAATTGTAGCGTTGCTCCCACACACGCAACGTATGGGCTTTGATGCCCGACAGATGTTCCAAATCTCTTATAGAATACAAGCTCATAGGTTTTCTATTTTTAAAGTACAACTAATTTGTTTAAGCCAATGTTCAAAAAGCTTAAACAAAGTCAAAAAAGTAAAGCAGTTTAAAAAATAGATAGGTTGAAATGCTTTTGTGTCCAGGTTGGGCAAGTTTCTCTGTATAAAGTCCTTGAAATGCCAGGATTAAGCATAGCGTTTATGTGCTGCTTTGTTATTGAAACTTTTCCGGTTTTTTTTGTTCAAGAAAATCTTAAAAAAAGTAAGAAATATTGTGGGCCACGAAAAAAAGTGCCTGAAAGAGCAAAATCCAGGGGGCAAGCGGGTTTTCTTTTCTAAAAGGTAACTTTATAAAAAGATACATCAAGACCAGGGCAACAACCAGCCAGGCCAGGTAATTTTGAAGAGGAACGGCCTCTCCAAACCAATGCCACATATGGTGTCGGATGGCCACTGGCTCGATGAGATAATCCAGCCCTACCATAAGCAAGGCCCCCAGGCCAATGCTGGCCCAGGAAGGTCCCAAACGAAGATAAACTACCACGCCCGACACATAAGTTAACAAAAACCAATTGAGACCAATCAACACCGGGATACCATCCCAGGCATAGCCCAGCGAAGGGCCATACGCATACCGTCCAAAAATCAGCCCGGTGTGCACACCCAGCCATTCTATCCAAAATCCAATTAGAAAAGCCAATCCCCCAAAGCCCACAAAAGCCCGGTTCCAGTCGGAGTGAAAAAACAAAAGCAAGAGGGCCGTGCCGATGAGGTTGAAGGCAATAAGTTGCTCGAAAAGGGGACGAAGCCAGCCCCATTGTAAACCTATAAATCCGGCCAGGTGCATTGCCCCCAGTAAGCCGATTATTGGGCGCAAAGGCAAAATCAGGGATTGGGTCATAAGCCAAAAAAAGGGATTTTTTTGAAAAAAACTGAGCTTTTTGGCTTTTGTTTTAAAACCTACGGGGAAGATTTGGCCAACCTTGCCGAAAAAATATTTTAAAAACGATTT
>JAAUUB010000083.1 GCA_012031215.1 Microscillaceae bacterium
CGGGCCTATATTCCCTCCAATCTCTGGGAGGAAGTGAAAGGCTATATGTTGGAAGACCTGAAGAGCATCCGAATGGCAGCCCCGAAAACTTTGAGAACTTTTTCAATGCCGTTATTGATGAGCGAGCCTTTGACAAGATAGTGGGCTACATTGAACAGGCCAAAGCCGACCCCCTGGTAGAGGTGGTTTACGGGGGCACCTACGACAAGTCCACTGGCTATTACATTGCGCCTACCCTGCTCCAAAGCCATGACCCCCAGTCGCGCACGATGGTAGAAGAAATCTTCGGCCCCGTGCTCACGGTTTATGTCTATCACGCCGAAAATTTGCGCAACCCTAGGAGTTGGTGGACCAGACCTCGCCCTCAACGCCCTCACCGGGGCCATTTTTGCCCAAGACCGCTACGCCATTGAACTGGCCACCCTCAAGCTGGCCCTAGCAGCCGGTAATTTTTATATCAACGACAAGCCCACCGGGGCCGTGGTGGGTCATCAGCCCTTTGGTGGGGCGCGTGCCTCGGGCACCAACGACAAAGCGGGCTCCCTGCTCAATCTTCTGCGCTGGGTATCGCCCCGTACCATCAAAGAAACTTTTGTGCCGCCAACAGACTATCGCTATCCCTTTATGGGCGGATAATTTTGGTGGGTGAAGCTACACGTATTTCCAACTTAGGCAAATAATGTGTATCTTCACTCCCAAATCATTGTAGCCATCATACCATGGGGGTCATAGAACGCAAACAACGCGAAAAAATACAACGCCGTAATACCATCATCGACGCGGCCGAAAGGATTTTTTTTAAAGAGGGCATTGAAAATGCCTCTATGGATCAGGTAGCCCGCGAAGCCGAACTGAGCAAAGGCACCCTCTATCTCTATTTTAAAAGCAAGGATGAACTGTATCGGGCCATCATTCTGAGGGGCTTCATTATCCTGAAAAGAAAGCTCAAAGAAGCCGCCCTGCTCCAGGAAAATGGCTTTGAAAACGTCCGGGCCATCTCCAAAGCCTATATCCGGTTTTCGCACGACCATCTGGGCTATTTCAACGCCATTTTGCACTACCAAAACGACATCTTCGACAAAAATAACGATGAGCCCGTTACCGTCCAGTCGCTCGAGGGGGGCAATGCCGTCATTCAGGTCTTGGTCAATGCACTCCAGAAAGGCAAAACCGACGGCAGTATCCATACCGACATCCCCTCGGTAGAAATGGCTTTTGTATTGTGGAGTCAGCTCACAGGTTTGCTCCAGGTGATACAGCGCAAAATGAGCATCATTACCTACCACTACAAAATCAAGACCCAGAGCTTACTCAAAACTACTTTTGGTTGCTGGAGCGCTCCCTGAAGTCCTGAGTTTCCCTTTTTTAAGAAACTATCCCGACCTCCTTGCGTAGATAAGCCCGACACAGAGCAGCTACCCAGGCAGAGACTTGGTTTTTTGGAAAAAGTAGCTAGCTTTGCCCCAGATTCATTTGTGATTAATTGCCTGATGCGGAATGTCCGACGTAGTATTAAGGGTTGAAAATCTTTGGAAGCAATACCGCCTTGGGGTAACCGGGGCCACCACCCTGCGCGACGACCTGGCCCGTTTTTGGGCCCGGATGCGGGGCAAAGAAGACCCTACCGCCCTGGTGGGCAGCACCAATGCCTTGAATGAGGTGGACAGCGACTATGTCTGGGCCTTGCAAGATATCAATTTTGAAGTGAAGCGGGGTGAGGTGTTGGGCATCATTGGCAAAAACGGCGCAGGCAAATCTACCTTACTCAAAATCCTTTCCAAAGTAACCGGTCCCACCCGCGGCCATATCCAAATCAAAGGCCGGGTGGCCAGCCTGCTCGAAGTAGGCACGGGTTTCCATCCCGAGCTCACGGGACGCGAAAATATCTTTCTAAATGGGGCCATCCTGGGGATGACCAAAGCCGAGATTCGCAAAAAACTGGACGAAATCATTGATTTTGCCGGGGTGGCCAAATACGTGGATACCCCCGTGAAGCGCTACTCCTCCGGGATGCGTGTGCGCCTGGGCTTTGCCGTGGCCGCCTTCCTGGAGCCCGAAATCCTGGTAGTGGACGAGGTGCTGGCCGTTGGCGATGCCGAATTCCAGAAAAAAGCCATCGGCAAAATGCAAGACGTGAGCCAGGGCGAAGGCAGAACGGTGCTGTTTGTGAGTCATCAAATGGATATGGTCCGTAATCTTTGTGAGAAAGGCCTATTATTACAATCGGGAAAAATTATCTTTTCGGGGGAAATAAACAAGGTTGTAAATACTTATTTAGCAAGTTACAAGAACATTAATAATAAACTTAACTTTTCATTAGAAGCTAATGAAGGCATTGCTATACAGATTTTAAGAGGCAGGATTTATTCACTGAATGAGACTTCTACGGATACGGCTAGTTTTGATATATTTGATCAGTTGGTGATTGAGTTAGAATATATGGTATCTGAGGATATATCTGGTGCCCTGGTTAATTTTGAACTGATGCGAGGTGGTGAAACCATTTTTATGTCTTTTGATACGGATGAATCTTCTTTATTATTAAATGAAAGAAAAAAGGGGATTTATACTTACCAAATTAAGTTACCTTCCCCTTTGTTAAAGCCAGGTATCTATTCAATAACTACTAATACTGGTATTCCAAATATTACAATATTTCAAAGGCTAGAAGATGTTATTGTTTTCGAGGTTGATATATTTTCAAAGCCATCCAGTCTAATGAGCTATGCCGCAAAGCGCAAGGGTATTATAGCTACATCTCTGACTTGGAATCTTTCTAACTAACGAAATTTAGTTCTATGGATAATTTGAACCGTGTTGAGATTTCTATTTATGAATTCAATGAAGACGGGAGCATCAAACCTAATTTGATTTTTCACAGGCCTTGGGATAAGTTACATAGTAGGTGTATAGAATACCCTTTTGCCGCAAGTCATATTGGTAATGAATCAAAAGAATATTAGATGTTGGCAGTGCGAAGGCTGATAAAATTTGGCTTGACTGGCTGAATGCTCTGCCAGCAGAAGTTCATCTAACAGATTATGATGACATGAT
Source organism: Microscillaceae bacterium (assembly GCA_012031215.1). Lineage (GTDB taxonomy): Bacteria > Bacteroidota > Bacteroidia > Cytophagales > Microscillaceae > JAAUUB01. The sequence goes on from JAAUUB010000083.1 coordinate 3,055, forward strand.
TGGATTGTACGGTAACATAAAGTTTCATCAAGGAGATGTAAGGGAGCTTCCTTATAATGATAATTATTTTGATGTTATTTTAGCTGTTTCCGTAATCGAGCACATTGGATTATCAGATCCTCAGGTTTTGCAACCGGATGTTCCAGTTGTAGAAACAAATGGTGATGTAAATGCGGTCAAAGAATTAACTCGAGTTTTGAAACCAGAAGGGAAGCTTATAATGACTTTTCCGTTTGCAGAACTGGATAGCATTTTTGCTCATTCTGCACGAGTTTACTCTATGAATAGTATCAGAAAATTTGAAGAGGTAGCCCGCTCTGTGAGCCTGGACTATTATGAATATCAAGGTCGAACAGTAAATAAGTTATTTAATGAACATGTGAATTTAGAAAAGCCAACAATTAAGAAGAAAATTTATGAAAAAATAATCAAAAGATTACCTTCACAAATGAATAAAATGAGTGCGATGAGTGAAGATTCTATTTTCATACCTTCTTTACCTGGCCTAGTAACTTGGCGTAGAAAAAGCATTAACAATCCTGAAGCCACACATGTTGGTCATATTGATGGCGTTTTATGTGGCGTTTGGACAAAACTTATTAAACCCTTATGAACATTTTAAATCGCTTATTCAAATCCAGAGGAAAAGAATATCCTCAGGTAGTTAAAATTCATGACCTGCCAAATATTCCAACTATTCAGTTTAAGGTATATAACCAAATTGAGGTGCAGAGAACAAGAAACTTTGGTGGTGAACGGCCTGCACTGGAGTATTTCTTATCTATACTTCATCAACAAGACATTGTATATGATGTAGGGGCCAGTGTAGGATTGTTTTCTATTACGGCATCACAGAGGGTTTCTAATGGAAAAATATTTGCATTCGAGCCTGATTTTGATACTTTTGCTCGCTTAAATGAAAACATTTTGTTTAATGGAATTAATAACATACAAACTATTCAGCTTGCTCTGACTGACAGAGAAGGAACTCTCGACCTTTATACTGATGGAACTGAGGGTTTTGCTCCAACGCTGGCCTTTCAAAAAGATCGGATTGGCGCGCCCAAAAATAAAATTTCTATCAAAGGCACTACCATTGATAATCTTATTCAATCGGGTGAAGTGATGGTTCCAGATGTTATAAAAATAGATATTGAAGGGGCCGAATCCCTATGTTTAAGCGGTGCAAAAGGCTTACTTAGAGGAGATTTTGAGAAAAAAACCCGTGATTTATTTATCGAGTTTCATCCTGATTTTCTGCCTGATTTTGGAAGTAGTGTAGAAAAGCTACATGATTTAATCTCATCATTTGAGTATGAAGTAATTTGGTCGGAAGGAAGGGACAAACAAGAACATTTCCATTATCGTTTAATGCATTTATAAATTGAATCAAAAAATATCCATCATCATTCGTTCTTATAACGAAGAAAAACACATTGGGAGGCTTTTGGCGGGTATTCAGCAGCAAGATTTGCCCGAAAATCGCTATGAAATCATATTGGTGGATTCTGGCTCTACGGATGCTACCGTAAATATTGCAACGCATTACAATGTTAGAATAGTTAACATTCGCCCAGAAGAATTTTCTTTTGGAAAAGCCCTAAATATAGGCTGTTGGGAGGCCACTGGTGAACTCCTGGTATTTGCCAGTGCCCACGTTTATCCAGTTTTTGAAGATTGGCTCAGTCAACTTATCCAGCCCTTTGAAAATCCGAAAATTGCGCTAGTTTATGGTAAGCAGAGAGGAAATGAAATCACGAAATTCTCTGAGCATCAGATTTTTAGGAAATGGTTCCCGGATGCCTCTGATTATCATCAGAAGCATCCTTTTTGTAATAATGCTAATTGTGCTATTCGTCGTACCCTTTGGGAGCGCATTCCTTATGATGAGGCTCTTACTGGATTGGAAGATTTAGATTGGGCTAAGAAAATCCTGGCATTGGGATATGAAATTGCTTATAAAGCCGAAGCCGAAATTATTCATGTGCACGAAGAAACCCCGCAAAAGATTTTTAATCGCTACAAAAGAGAAGCCATTGCCCTTAAAGCCATTCTTCCAAGTGAAACCTTTCGTTTTCTTGATTTCGTCCGGCTTTTCAGCATCAATTTATTTAGTGATTTTTACCACGCTTTTCGGCAAGGTTGTTTAGGACTTCATTTAAGTTCCATACTAACTTTTCGTTGGATGCAATTTTGGGGCACCTACCAGGGATTTCGCCAAAAGCAATCATTAAGCCGCCAGATGAAACAAAAATTTTACTATCCGAATGCTATGAAAGACTCTTCATCTACAAGACCGGATTCTTCTCAAAAAAGAATTGATTATGCCCAACATCAAAGAAAAAGTAACCGATATGCCTCAAATCATTGACATATCGGTCTTGGTTGATGAGTGCCTTCCGCTTTGGCCGGGTAGCCCGGGCTATCAACAGGAATGGCGTTGCCAAATTTCGCCCCAAAATCCGGCCAATGTTTCACAGATTTCTCTTGAAATTCATACAGGTACTCATATTGATGCCCCCTTGCATTTTGTAGCCGAGGGAAAGTCTGTCGATCAATTAGCCCTTTCAGTACTTATAGGAGCAGCATTTGTAGCCTATTTACCCGGTATAAGGGAAATAAGACCTCAAGATTTAGAAGGACTGGAACTACCTTCCAAAGTGAAACGCCTTTTGCTAAAGACCGATAATTCGCTTTACTGGAAAGAAAAAACCGGAATATTTCACCAAGACTATGTAGCTCTCACTAGTGAGGCCGCTCAATGGGTAGTTGATAAAGGTATTCAACTTGTTGGGATTGATTATCTTTCTATCCAGAAGTTTGAGGATAGTCCTCTTACTCACCAAATTCTGCTTCAGGCAGATGTAGTGATTTTAGAAACAATTAATCTCAGCGAAGTGAATCCAGGATGGTATGAATTGATTTGCCTTCCAATAAAATGGAAAGGAGTAGAGGCTTCGCCAGTAAGGGCTATATTAAAATCCATTTAAATAATAATTAAAACAAACCATGCGTAGTGTTTTAAGAAAAGTTTATCAGAAGCTGAAGCCTAAACAAAGATCTGGGGAAGAATATGTGAATTACAAAGATAGAGGCGTGATTAATTTGATAGACGTTGGCGCTGTTGGTGACTTGCCCGCTCCTTGGTTTAGGCATCCTGAAAAAATAAAAAAAACTCCTCAAGTTTGAGCCAAGAGATTCTCCTTCTCAAAATCCCCACGTAAAAACTATTGATGCAGCACTTTGGGATAATGAAGAAATCAGGAATTTTTATATCTATAAAGGCTTTAATAGTTCTGGCTCTTCTTTATTTGAGCAAAATTTGGATTTTGTGAGAAGCAATTTTAATACATTATCCCTAAAAGGTCCTAAGTGGCTGGCCGAGACTTGGTTTGATAGGTCTGAACTGCTCAAGATTGAAGAAATATCTTGTAAAACGCTTGACCAAATTCTTATGCAGGAAAATTCTAACGATGCATATCATTTCTTGAAAATTGATGCTCAAGGGGCAGAGTTTCAAATTTTGAAAGGTTCTGAGCAGTTTTTGAAAAACTCTTGTATCGGAATTTACCTCGAGTTATTTACAATTCCCTTATACAAGGGTATTGTTCTGCTTCCCGAAGTAGAGGCATACCTTAAAGAACTTGATTTTATTTTAATAAAAAAAATGCCCCCTCATGGCTCTTTTGATTCCCAGCATGACTGCTTATTTTTAAAAAATGGAGTTGATAGCCCAGAATCAAGAGTTATTCGCGCTATTTATAAAATTTAAAAATTCAAAATGAGATTAGATATAACAGCCATTGTTCCGATGCGGCATCTAAGCGAGCGGGTTCCCCAAAAAAACTACCGCCTATTTGCCGGGAAGCCCCTTTATCACCATATCGTTGGTGCACTTCTCGACTGTTCCTTGATAGGTCAGGTAGTCATAGATACTGACAGCCCTTTCATCTTGGAAGATTCCGCCCGGTATTTTCCTGAAGTTATCTTGCTAGAAAGACCCGAAAATTTGCGTGATGGAGCTATTCCTATGAATGATGTTTTGTTGAACACTATCAAAAAGACTAATGCAGATTTTTATTTACAGACCCATAGCACTAACCCTCTGCTAAGAAGGCAAACCATTCAAAATGCGATAGAGAGATTTCAGAAAAGCTACCCAATGTATGATTCTCTTTTTAGTGTTACCCGTTTGCAGACCCGGCTTTGGGATGCATTGAGCCGACCCGTCAACCATCATCCGGCCATTTTACTGCGTACACAGGACTTGCCTCCTATCTATGAAGAAAATTCTTGTTTCTATCTTTTTAGTCGTCGCATTCTTGAGCAACGCCATAACCGGATTGGTGAGCGACCCTTACTCTTTGAGATTCCTAGAAACGAAGCTTGGGATATTGATGAGGAAATAGATTTTAAAGTAGCCGAGTTTTTACATTTACAAAACTTATCTTCTGATTATGAAGTATAGAATCTTAATATCTGCTCCTTATTTATTGAATGAAATTTGGCAATTTGAACACGAACTGCACAATAAAGGAATTGCTTTTGATGTATATCCGGTAAAAGAGCGTTTGGAAGAGGAAGATCTTTTACCCATTATTGATCAATACGACGGTATTATTTGCGGAGATGACCGTTTTTCGCCTCGAGTACTTAACCAAGCTGCGTCCAAGCTAAAAGTGATTGTTAAGTGGGGCACAGGCATCGATTCGATTGACAAAGTACATGCCCAATTAATCGGTATTAGCGTTAGAAATACCCTCAATGCTTTTACCGAGCCTGTATCCGATTCAATTCTGGCTATTGTGCTGGCTTTTAACCGTCAGTTAATAGCCTCTGACCGAATCATGAAAAATGGTGGTTGGAAAAAGACCTTTGGACTTACAATGAGCGAAGTTGTATTAGGAATAATTGGTCTAGGCAATATCGGAAAAGCCGTTGCTCGCAAAGCCAAAGCTTTCGGTACAAAGGTTATTGCTCATGATATTCTACCAATGGAACAAGCCATTCTGGACGAACTTCATGTAGAAATGGTATCCCTACCATCATTGCTCCAAGAGGCTGATTTTGTAGCAACGTGTTGTGACCTAAATCCCAGTAGCTATCATTTAATAGATAAATCAGTTCTCGAGATAATGAAACCTTCGGCGATATTTATCAATGTGGCACGAGGTCCTATTGTCAATGAACCTGACCTGGTATGGGCATTGGAAAATAAAGTTATTGCGGGTGCAGGGCTGGATGTATTTGAAGAGGAACCATTGCCTGCCCATTCTCCACTTCGTAGAATGGATAATGTTCTATTGTCTTCGCATAATGTCAATGCCAGTCCTTTACATTGGCAGAAAGTACATCGTAATTCTCTCAACATGCTTTATGAAGTTTTAGGGGTATGAAATCAAAAGTCATTATTACCGGATGTAGTGGTGGTATAGGGAAGTCTTTGACTCATTTTTTTTACAACAAGACTGGCAGGTCATAGGGCTGGACAATAAAATGCCAGACTTTACAAATCCCGAATTTGATTTTCATCAAATAGATTTAACCCATTTGAGCGAATTGGCTAGCTTAGCGCACTATTATCAGAATAGCCCGGTGCAGGCACTCATCAATAATGCTGCTTTCCAGGTCTGCAAGCCTTTCCAAAATACCACGCCCGATGAATGGGAAAAAGTAGTTCAGGTTAATCTCCGTGCTCCTTTTTTTTTAGCACAGTATTTTTACCCTTCATTATGCCTGGCAAAAGGCACTATTATTAATATTAGCTCTGTGCATGCACTGGCCACTTCTTCTGATATTGCAGTTTATGCAATGAGTAAAGGCGGCCTGACAACACTCACACGTGCATTAGCTATTGAATGTGCCAAAAACCAGATAAGAGTCAATGCAATTCTGCCTGGTGCCATAGATACTGATATGCTACGTGAAGGATTAAAAAGAGGCCACATCTCAGGGAAAAATGCGGACGAACTGGTGTACAATTTAGGTCAAAAACATGCCTTGGGCCGTGTAGGAAAACCAGAAGAAATTGCAAAAATGGCCTTTTTCCTGGCTGATTCTACGCAATCAGCCTTTATCACAGGACAGACTTTTGTCATTGACGGTGGTGCCACTATTAAACTTAGCACAGAATAAGTATGGATTTAAAAAGAGAATTCCTGACTCTTCGTTTTGCCCTGGGGCAATACCTGCAAGACAGAAAAAGTGCTGATTATCGGAAGTTTATTGAATGGTATTACAAAAATCAAAAAACAAACCCCGAAGCAGTAAAAAATTTATTCTATATCCTGCATCTCCACAAATCACGGGCTGAATGGTTTAGTCGGGAAGGATTTCGTTTAAATGAATTTAAAAATATACATTCGGGCCAAAGCTGCTTTATCATTGGTAATGGTCCTTCTTTGAATAAAATGGACTTGAACCCATTGAATTCATATTATACTTTTGGGCTCAATAAAATATTTCTTATCTTCGAGCGAGTTGCATTGCATCTTAGCTACCATGTAGCTGTTAATCCATTTGTTATTGAACAATCAAAAGCGGAAATTGAACAATTAAAATGTCCCTCTTTTCTTTCTTTCAACGGAGCCAAAGATGTAATTCATCCAAAATCTCATATTTACACAATCTGGACAGGCTCTACCCCTCTCGAATTTTCAACGGATATCTTAGTAGGCCTCAGCGAGGGATTTACAGTAACCTATGTGGCAATGCAAATAGCGTACTTTATGGGATTTGAGAAAGTATTTCTAATTGGCGTTGATCATAATTTTAATCAAAAAGGGAAGCCTAATGAAACTCAATTACTTCAAGGAGAAGATCCTAATCATTTTGACTCCCGATACTTCGCAGGCAAAAAATGGCAACTGGCTGATTTGGAAGGGTCTGAGCTTGCTTATCAGTCGGCAAAGTTTCACTTTTCCCGCCAGGGGCGCATAATATATGACGCAACCGTTGATGGTAAACTCCAAGTATTTCCAAAAATATCCTTTGAGGAAGCTTTGAAAATGGCCAAACCAAAAAATCTCTAACTATACCGACAGGACAAGGGCACACCCCTATGGAAGCGTTTGTAGCGGGAATAGCCGCAGGTTTGCAGCACGGCTAACCCTTAGAATTTTTAGCAGATCCGGTGGACGGCCCGGCATTTTTGCTTTTGAAAGCCTGGCTTTTTGCTTTCCAGCTTGCGCTTTATTTGTGGAGCAAAGTAATTTTCTGCTAAACACCTTGAAGTCGAAGTGGATTGGGCCGGTTTCCGGTACGATTGTGGAAGAATGACAACGAACAAAGGGTTTTGAACGTTTAGAAACCCTAAATTTTCGTGTATGAAAAGATTTTTTTGCTTTGTGGGACTGCTTGTTTTTTTGAACCCGATGGCCTGGGGGCAGGCACCCGAGCTCCAACCACGCCTTGACAAGAGCGTCCGTATTGTGTATTTGGTTTCTCAGGACCGAAGCCTCGACACGACCTATCAGGAGGCCATTGCCCGGGCCGCCCTCAACATCCAGGCCTGGTACAAGAAGCAAATGCAGGGGGCCACGTTTCGGCTCAACCAGCCGATTGTGGAGGTGGCCTATTCGGATAAGAAGGCGGCGTATTTTTATTCCCATCCAAACGGAGACAACAAAGACAATTGGGGCTATCAGAATGCTTTTGAGGAATGCCGGCGCTTGCTGGGGACCCGACATTTTGACGCCCGATATATTTGGGTCATTTATTCCGATGGGCCAGGAAATAAAGGGCGCGGCGGCAGTGGGGTCTGTGTGATGCCCGAAGATGACTTGCTCGGGCTGAGCGGCCAGCATCCGGAGCAGCCGGACATCAATCGCTGGATTGCCGGCCTGGGGCACGAAATAGGCCATGCCTTTGGCCTCAAGCACCCCCAGGACACAAAAAAAGATGCGGATGCCATTATGTGGACAGGCATTTATGGGGGTAAATACCCGGATATCTGCTACCTCACCCCGGAAGACCAGTCTATTTTGCAAAAAAGCCCTTTCTTTTTCGATGCCCAGGGAGTGCCTATTTCGGGGCCGCTTGTGCAAGACCTCGTGTTTCGCTATCCCGCCGGTACTTTCAAACGCCTGCGCAACCTGAAAACCCAAGAGATTCAATGGATAGAAGAAACTCAGGAGGGCAATACCTTCCACTTTAGCGAAAAAGAAGCCACGCCCGATTATTATTATCTTCAGGCCATTGGCCGCAATATCCAGATTCGTCTGCCTGTGTCGGGAGGCCAAAGCCATTTGTCAACCGACCAGGGCCTTAACTGGCGGATTTTTCAGCGGATGGAACTGCCCTAAGGAAGGATTTTTGGGCAAACGGCTGTCTTCCAAGGGGCTTATGATGACTTTGTCTATTGCCCACAAGAAAAAATGTTCGTTTCATCACGCTTTTCTTGAAAATTTTGGGAAAATAACCTCTTTGATAAAATGGTGCAGGATTCATACCATCAACCTTGCACCAAAAATAAAATCATTCACTTTCAGACCTGCCTCGCTTTTTCCCAAAGGCATAACTGAGGCCAAAGTCAAAAGTTAGTCTTCGGAAAGGAATCACAAATCCGGCAAAAGGGTCATAATTTAGAGGTGGAGGAGAATTTCCAGGTCTCACATCTTGTAGATTTTGGTCAAAAGCAAATCGGAGAGAAGCCGAGATATTCTGCTTTAATCTTACATCTACACCAGTCATCGCGCTGAAATAAACTTGATTACGCCAATCATTTCTTTCCCTTTCTAATGGCGCACAATCAGCAAACTCTATGTTCTGATGGGTGTAAATGGTTACTTGATTGCGGAAGCCCAGAGATATATAAGGGTTTACAACCCTTCGTGGTCTCAAAAGATAGTAGGAAACATATACCGGAAAAATTAAATATGTTTCTTTAAGTTGAATAAAAGCCGTTGTAGAGGGAATTTGAGGTAATCCTGATTGTAGTCCACAAGGGCTTGTTGCGTTAACAAATGTGTAATCATTGCGGTATCTAAAAAAGCCAATCCCGCTTTCTATTGAAAGCTGATTAAAAAAGTTATACTTTAAGCCCAAATTATACATTAACTCATTCAAGGGATCAGTATTTGTAGAAGTGCCATCTAGCCCATAATAATTTAGCATAGGAGCAATGCCAACGCGAAGTTCAAAAGGTTTGGCATCCTGCCAGTTAGATTTAATTACCGGATTTTGTGCTTGAGCCAACAGGGAGCACAGCAATATTGCTAGCAAGAAAACAGTTCGTTTCATCATGTCTTTTCTTGAAAACCTTGAAACAATAACCTCTTTGATAAAATGGTGCAGGATTCATACCATCAACTTTGCACCAAAAATAAAATCACTCACTTCCAAGCCTGCCTCGCCTTTTCCCAAAGGCATAACTGAGGCCAAAGTCAAATGCTAGGCGGCGATAAGGCCTGACTGCTCCGTCATAAATAAAAAATCCTGGCCCGCTCCGAAGTATAATGGGCGGATTGTCGTCCAGGGCTTGTTCAAAACTAATATTAAAGGAAGACGAAATCCTGCTATTTATGCGCATTTCTACACCTGCCAACGCGAAGACATAAAAATCGGTAACCCAGGGATGCTCTTTTTCTTCAAGTTGATAGTTCAGTTCAGTCCCTTCCAGTTCTATGGCACGATAGACGATGCTTTGGCTACGAAATCCTAATCCTAAAAAGGGAGTAAACTTTTTAACTCCTGGCAAAAGACGATAATGCACAGAAAAATGGGTCAGGAAATGGCGATCTTGTCCAACTCCTTCCGCATTAATGTTGATAGGCCCATTTTCTCCAGGGACTATCAGGTTTTCTACCAAAACATCTTTTTTGTAACGAAAATAACCCAGGCCTACTTCTGCTGACCAGCGAGGACTAAATGAATAGCTAAGTTCAGCCCGATACACTAAACTGGTTCTCTCTTGCCCTCCATTAGGTAATTGATCGGTATCTACTCCATAATAATTGCGCATTGGGGAAAATCCTAAGGAAACTCTAAATGGATAATAACCGCCAACGTCAACGCCCTGAGCTCTCGAGACATCAAAAAAGGCTACGTAAAAAAAGAAAGTTAACAGCAATCGCTTTTTCATCTCTTTTACTTATTTACAGATATTGCCAATTTTCAGATTGAGAATGCCATTAGCTTATAGCACATAAGTGCCATAAAGGGAGAAATTAGAAAATTGCATAAAATAAGGTTTGTTAGTTGAAAATTTCATTACAAACATAATTAGTCAAATTGGCTTTGCAAACACTTCCTGATTTTTTTTCAGGTGTCTATTTCAAAGTAATTTGTAATTTCTACGTGCGTAAAAAATGACTTATCATTACTTCTCCCACCACACCTTCAGCACCTTCGGACCGCTTTGGGGCCAGATTTCCAGCAGATAAAGCCCGGCGGCGGCGAAAGGTGGGCGGAGGGGGAAGCCTTTTTCCTGCCGGTTGAGGGTTTGCCCGCCCAGGTAGCGGCCCCGGACATCGCGCCATTGCACCCGCAGGCTTTGGTCGGGCGCATTGCTCAGAAGCCAAAGGGCCTGGCCTTCGGCAGCGGGCTGGGGAGCCAATTGCCAGGTCTCATCGGGCCAGTGGAGCGCCACCACCGGCGAATAAAGTGCCGCACCCGTGGGCAAATGCGTTTTGATACGGTAGTACCAGCAGGGCTGGGTGTGCAAAAGGGCTTCTTTGTCCTGGTACTGACTTTGGAAGAGGGCGTGCTCAAGCGCAGCAATCGGGACAAAAGTTTGCCCGTCGGGGCTACGCTCCAGTTGCCAGGGCTGGCCCGACAAATCGGCCGGGCGGGTGGCATTGAGCCAGACCAGGTAATCGGCCCTGGCCTGGGCATTCAGGGTCAGGGCCCTGTCTTGGAGCGTAATCAGGCAAAGTGGGTCAATGCTGATTTCTTTTTGTACGAAGGTACAGACACAATTGTCTTTGACCTGAAGCGTCACGGTATAAGGCCCCATCCCGGCGTAGTTGTGGCGGGGGTTGGTTTGGTCAGAAAAATTATCACTTCCCGAACTTGGTTCACCAAATTCCCAGCGGAGGTTGTCGAAGCTACCTCCCGCCGTAGTGCCCCGGAGAAAGAAACTGATTTCGGTGCCATTGCAGGCATAGTCAAAATCCAGTTGCTGAAACAAATTGGGAATCAGACCTGGCAATCCCTGCAAGCCATTGGGCCCGTCGCCACCCCGGTCGGGGCTGCTCACATTGAGGCCATTGAGGGTAAAGCTGGCGGTAGGCAAGGCTTCGTTGGGGTTTTCAATCACCCCCAATTCGGTAGAAAAGCCCGGAGCCACGTAGATTTTTCGGTCTGGAGCCAGCTGGAGGGCGTAATATTGGGCTTGCAGGGCAGAACTCAGCGTGAGCGATGCCCTCGAGCTGATAATCGCCGCCGGACTACCCGCCTGTAGGTCATATTGATAAATTCCGTCAAAAATAGCCGTTACGTAGAGCTTCGTGCCATCCGGCGAAAACTCGATGCCGTAGGGATTGAAAAGGGCATTGTTGGGGCTGGCGGTGCTGCTCAGAGTCAGGGGATTGCTTACTTCCCCCGTAAAATTATCAAAATCAAAGAGTTCAACCACCTGGCTATTCCCGCCGGTTGGAGTGAGGGCGGCCCGGGCGGCCAGCGCCAGTTGATGGCCATTGGGCGAGACCTTCATTTGTCCGCCCGCAAAGACCTGGTTGCTTCCGGCGGCTTTGCCGATGGGTGTGCCAAAGTTTGAAATGACGGGGCTTGCATTTACCCCGTTTTCCGTTACCAGATAGGCATAAAAAGCATCATCGCCCCAGCCGTGGGCCAATACCCAGACATCGCAGTTGTTGCCGTGCATCACGGCAGTCAGTTTTTCGGCCACCGGGCTTTGCAACAGCACATTTTTGGTGCTGGCTTCCACCTCGCCCCGGCCCGCATCAAGGGCCATATTCACTTCGGAATAGCGCAGTCCATTTGCTTCGCCTTCTTTATCGGTCGTGAAGACATAGTACACCGCCGGATTGCCGGGCTTGGGCACGATTTGCACCGATTGGGTAGCCCCCACGTCGCCCATTAAACCACTGCCATTGGGCATCAGGGCGTGGTCGCGGTTCCAGATTTGCTCGCCATTGCTGTAAAACAGCAAATTCCCAAACTCATTGCTCACCGTGGCGCAGCCTTCTTCGGCAAACATCTGCCCGTTGAAAATGGGGAGGGCCGCCCCCGAACGGAAATCCAATCCGGCCTGAAAACCAAAATACCAGAGGTCGGCCTGGCGGCGGGTACACTGGGCCGGGTCGCTCACATTGATAATCTGAGAAACAGAATCAGTACAAATGCCATTGTCAGCTAACAGTGTAATGGCAAAATCGCCCAGGGCGTTGAAGGTGAAGCTGAAATCGGGCGTAGTAGTTTGCACAACTCCGTCAATTTTCCAGACATAGTTGCTGGCATTGAGGCTGGTATTGCTAAAAACCACCACCGCATTTTGCAAAACATCGGTCGCCGAAGCGGCAAAAAAGGCCTGGACGGGGCAATTAACCCGTACCGTGTCGTAGGCGGCATAGCTACAGCCTGTGGCGGCATTGTTGGCCATTAATTGTACTACATACGTCCCCTGGGTATTGAAAGTAAAGGCAAAATCAGTAGTAATGTCCTGGCTCAGGCCATTTACAAACCATTCGTAGGTATTGCTTCCAGTGGTAGTGTTGGCAAAGTTGACGGTTGTGCCCGCAATGACATCGTTTTGGCTGGTGTTAAAGCCCACGCTAAAAGCTGGGCAGACCACTTCAAAGCGAATCGTCGTATCTTTCCGGCAGGAAATATTGCCATTGTCGGCCACCAGTTGCACTTCGAACAAGCCTGTGGCCCCGAAGAGATAGCTAAAATCGGGCGTACTGGCCTGGCTCACGCCGTTCACTCGCCAGTCCCAGGTATAGCCCCCGGCACCCGTAGTAGCGTTTGAGAAATTGACAGTTGTGCCCAGGGGTATGGTGGCTGGCGAGGAAGCCGTAATGTCCAGATTGATGCTGGCCAGGCAGGGATTTTCACAACCCAGCGAAGACAACAAACTGCTGCGGATATTGGTGAGGGCATCCAGCATCCGGTCTTTTTGCCCTGCTGTAAAGGCATTTTGGCAGCTTTGAAAGCCATAATCCATATAGTTTTGGTGCATATCGGGCTGGTCGCCCAAGCCGCCGAGGGCCGTAGGCCGAAAGGGGTTGTTGAGGCTGAGGTCATCATCATCCGTGAAACAGGTGTTGACCGAACTGCCACAGGCCACGCCCGCCTTAGAATCGTCGGGAGGGGTATCGCAAACGGCATCGCCCTGCACAAGGCAATCGTCATTCGGGCAGCCCCCATTGAAGGTATGGCGCAGGTTAAGGTAATGGCCCACTTCGTGAACGTGGATTTTGGAGCCATTGGTAGAACTGCCAAACCAGCGGGCTTCATTCACCACCCCATCAAAAAGGCTGCCGTGCGCTGAGGCATAATAAGCATAACCTGCCACCGAACAGCCATAGCTGGGCATACAAATCTCTTTGACCAGCCAAATATTGAGGTATTTTCTACTATCCCAGCGACTGAGGTTTTTCAGGGCCAGGTCATTGCTGCTGTTGTGGTCGGTGAGGGGCGAAAGTACGCGATTGATGCCCGTGCTTGGATTGCCAAACTCATCTTGCCGGGCCAGGCAAAATTCAATTTCCACGTCTGCGCCCAAAGGCCCGTCATAGGGGGGCTGAAGGCGAAAAGCATCATTGAGATGCTGTATCCCGGCCTGCACCTGGGCATCGGAGATGTTTTCCGAACCGCCATTGTGGATGATGTGCACCACTACCGGAATGGTGTAAAGCGCGGGGGTTTTGGCAGCCAGGGAACTGGGTTTTCCGGTAAGGGGCTTTTGGCGGTATTTTTCGCGCAGGCGGGCTGTTTGCCGGTTTTCGGTTTCCAGAAATTTTCGGGCGTAGGCCGTATCTTGCAAAAGGCATTGCCGGTGCAGGGCATCGGCCTGGCATTCCGGCACTTCGGTTTTTTGGGCCCGCAAGGGCAGGACAGATAAAAGCAGCAAAAAGAGTAAGTAATATTTGGGCATATTTTGTAAGATTAGTATATCAATTTAAAATGAAAACGCCTGTGGCTGGGGGGCTATTTTGAGAAAGAAGTACTTTGTTTTAGACCTGAAAATCAGCCGGGTAAAAAAGATTTGTTAAAAGTCTGTTATAAAACCGCCGGGCTTTCTCAGACCGGCAAGAAAAGTGGAATTTTGAGAAAATGTTCGCTAAATTTTGAATAAACATGACAAAATATCGCTTTCTTCTGTTTGTAATCAGCCTGGCCGGGCTGTTTTGTTTTTCGGCGCAGGCCCAACTTACTTTGCCCGAGGCCAGCCCGCTGGCCACTGTATCTCAGCGGGTGGGACTGCATGATGTCCAGATTACGTATAGCCGTCCGTCCGTGCGGGGTCGGGAGGTTTGGGGTTCTTTAGTGCCTTATGGCTTCACCGACCCGGGTTTTGGTACGGCCAAGTCAGCTCCCTGGCGCACCGGGGCCAATGCCAATACCATCATCACCTTTGCCGAGGAAATGAAGGTAGAGGGCAAAAGCCTGCCCGCCGGAAGCTATGGCCTGCACATGGCCATCGCCGAAACCGGGAAAGTAACCGTGATTTTTTCCAAAAACACGACTTCCTGGGGCAGTTATTATTATGATGAAAAAGAAGATGCCCTCCGGGTAGAAGTGCAATGGGAAGAGGCCCCCTTGCAGGAGCAATTGCTCTTTACTTTTGATGAGGTGAAAGAAAGCAGCGCAATAGTGGCCCTGCGTTGGGAAAAGAAGCGGATTCCTTTTAGCATTGAAATTGAAAATTTCCCGCAAAAGGTGCTAAACCACGTAGAAAACGAACTGCGAAGCAATACGGGCTTCTATTACCAGTCTTGGGTAACGGCGGCGGAGCTTTGCCTGCAATACAATATTGCCCTGGACAAGGCCCTGGTTTGGGCCGAAAGCGCGGTTTCTAACAGTTATTACGGCGAAAAGAACTTTATCTCTCTTTCTACCAAAGCCGCCGTGCTGAGCAAACTGGGCCGGGCCAGCGAAGCCAAGGCCGTGATGGCCGAAGCCCTGCCTATGGGCAACGCCACCGATATTTACCGCTATGGACGACAACTCCTCAGTAGTGGCGACAAGGCCGGGGCCCTGGAGGTGTTTCAGCAGAATGAAAAGATGCACCCCAAGCACTGGCTGGCGCATCTGGGCATGGCGCGGGGCTTTTCGGCCAAAGGCGATTTTGCCAATGCCCTCAAGCACGCCAAAATGGCCCTCAATGTTCTGCCCGAAGCCGAAGCGGCCAACAGAGCCAATGTAGCGCTTTACGTCGCCAAGCTGGAGAAAAAAGAAGACATCAATTAAAGGAAGTACCGTTTTTTTTAGCCTCAAATGGCCGATTTGGGCGGGTAAATGTCTCAGAAGCGTATGACAGGCAAAAGGCCGACTCCTTGCCGGCGGAGCATTCATTTGTTTGATAATTGGTCTTTTTAGGATATTTTTAGGCTTGGATAGGTTTTTTTCCATTCCGCAGTGAGAATGGAGAAAAGACTTTGCTTTTAAATGAAGAAAAAATAAGCTCTCAAATCCTATGTTGAACAAACTTTTTGGATGGCTGCGCCGTGGCCCCAAGCTTCCCTCGGTAAATGCCGCCGAACTGGAAAAAGCCCTAAAGAAGCGCCAAACCGTGGTACTGGATGTGCGCACACCCGGCGAATTTGCCCAGGGTCATATACCCGGGGCAAAACTGATGAATTTGCAAGAGCCCGACTTTGCCGAAAAAATCAGCAAACTCGACAAAGAAAAGGAGTATTATGTCTATTGCCGGAGCGGGCAAAGAAGCCAGCAGGCGGGCAAAAAAATGCTCAAGCAAGGCTTTACCCAGGTGTTTAACCTGGCCGGAGGGCTGATGGCCTGGAGGGGCAACCTTAAGAAAACCACCATTATGCCCAAAAATCCGGGGGGACCCATGATGCGTTAAGCTTCTCCGGCTTTTTGGCGGTTTTTTTCCCAAAAAGCAGGGTGAAATTGCTGACTGCTTTTCGGGCTTGGGGAGTGAAAATCCGCTCCCCTTTTTTATTCTAAAAGGGGAGCGGAAGAGGAAGGCCTACTCGCCCACCAGTACAAAAGCCCCCCAATAGTAAGGTTCGGGGTATTTGGCTTTCAGGGTGCGTTGGGCTTTTAAGAAAGCTTCCCGTTTATTTTGCTTTTTGCCAATCCAGTTTTCATAAAAGAGGGTCATCAGTTCTTGGGTGGCGGTATCGTCCACATTCCACATCGACATCAGCACCGATTTGGCTCCGGCAGTAAGGAAACCCCTTTGCAAACCATAGACTCCTTCTCCATTGCTCACATCCCCCTGGGCCGTTTGGCAGGCCGAAAGTATCACCAGTTCGGTGTTTTTCAGGTTAAGGTTCATGGCCTCATACGCCGTCAATAAACCATCTTCTATGGCACTGTTTTCATAACTTTCCTTTCTGTTGTAATAGCTGCTGACACCCGTGAGCACCAGGCCGGAGCGTAACATAGGGTTTGCGGAGGCGCTTTTGGGGGCGTTTTCTTCCAAAGCCATGTCA
Source organism: Microscillaceae bacterium (assembly GCA_012031215.1). Lineage (GTDB taxonomy): Bacteria > Bacteroidota > Bacteroidia > Cytophagales > Microscillaceae > JAAUUB01. The sequence goes on from JAAUUB010000083.1 coordinate 19,641, forward strand.
AGCCCCCGGCTAAAATCTACCTCTATATCCTCCAAATCGGTGGCGGCCATGGCCTGGCTGCTGTCCACTTTTGCTTCGGGAGCGGGTGCCGCATTAGAAAAATAAAAGCCGTGAGTGGCCAGATGGAGAACTCGGGGGCTTTGCACTGCTTTGATGACTTCTTCTACGGCGTTCTCGCCGAGGTACATCTGGACAGGCACTTTTTTCTTTTGCAACTGAGCAAAAACATTGCGTACCTCGGTTTCGGTGCCGGGCAGGTCTGTCCAGGAAATATGTTGGATTTTCTCACTGGTGGTAAAGGCCCGGTCTTCTTCGTCAAAGCCCCGGCTGCCCCGCAGGTTTTGGGCCCGTTGCTGGTGTTGGTCGGCTTCCAGGTCATAGATAGGCCGACCAAGCAAGAGGGCGGCTCCTGCACTCGAGGCCGGTTTTTCAAGGGCGGACACTTGAGCGGGCACAAGGTCGCGGGTGCTGGTGAGGAGCTGTATCTCTATTTCTTCCAGCAAGTATTTGCCGGTCCGGGGATTGAGCAAGGTATTGAGATTGACTTTGTGATAAACCCCATCTGCCGACAAATACACCTTGCGCACCCCTTTGAGGTAGGGCTCCAGGGCCTGCCAGTAGCGGGAATAAGACAAAGTATCTTCTTTTCGCAATCGGATACGGGTTTGGTAATGCTGCAAAGAAGATGTTTCCAGTTCTTCGGCCTTTGGCAATGTAAGCAGCTCGGGTGCCGCGGTACCATGGCGCAGAATCAAAGCATCATATTGTAAGGATACATTGTCTTCGCTTCTGATGAGTTCAATGGCACATTCACCCGGACG
>JAAUUB010000084.1 GCA_012031215.1 Microscillaceae bacterium
GCTTTTCATTTTCACGAATCCTTTTTTGGCCAACCTTTTTTTGCTGGCCTGGGAGGTAGCCCCCAAACCCCTCGCTCAGGTTCAAAAAACGTACGACCTGGGCATCGTCCTGACGGGCATTACCCATAACCGCAAATCGCCTCAAGACCGGGTGCATCTCAAAGATGGAGCCGACCGCATTATGCACGCCTTGTGGCTCTATCAAAAGGGTAAAATTAAGAAAATTCTCATCACAGGAGGCAATATTGACCTCAACGGCAAAGTGCATCAGAGCGAAGCCCGTGCCTTGCAAGCACTATTGCACCTTTGCCAGGTGCCGCCCCAAAACATTCTCATTGAAGAAATGGCCCGCAACACCCGCGAAAATGCCCTTTTTACCCAAAAAATAGTGGCAGAGAAATTTCCCAACGCTTCCCTTTTATTGATTACTTCGGGTTTTCACATGCGCCGCGCGGCGGCCTGTTTTCGCAAAGCAGGCCTGAGGGTAGATACTTTTAGTGCGGGTTTTTTTACCGAAGACCTCTACGAATTTAGCTTTCGTTCTTTCTTGCCTTCGGAGCGGGCTTTTTATATCTGGCAAGTTTTTTTACACGAATTGGCGGGCTTTCTGATTTACAAACTAGTGGGCTATGCCTAAGCCCCTTTATAAAAGCAAAAACCGTCTGAACCTGGGTCTCGACGGTTTAGAAATTTAAAACCGCTGGTTTTAAAACTGTTCGTTTTCGGCAAAGAAAAAGTGGCTTTCAATGACCGCGTTTTCGTCTGAGTCAGAACCGTGAATGGCATTGGCTTCAATAGATTTTGCGTAGAGCTTGCGGATTGTGCCAGGGGCCGCATTGGCCGGATTGGTGGCCCCAATCAACTTGCGAAATTCTTCCACTGCATTTTCTTTTTCTAGTATCATCGGCACAATAGGGCCAGAGGACATATACGCACACAAATCTTTATAGAAGGGCCGCTCTTTATGCACTTCGTAAAATTTACCCGCCATTTCGGGGGTCATCTTGGTTTCTTTCATTGCCACGATACGAAAACCAGTTTCTTCAATCATTTTGATAATGGCTCCTGTGTAGCCAGCGGCTACCGCATCGGGTTTTATCATGGTAAAAGTGCGATTACCTGTCATATTTGGGATAAGATTTATAGAGGCTTGAAACAATGGTACAAATTTAAAACAATTTGCAGAATCTTAAGGCTATTCTGCCTTTATTTTGGGGCCAGGCGGACAAGCTATATCTGGGTTTTCCCACTTATCTTTGCGCCTGGTGCAAAGATTTTTTTATGCCGTCTATTCCATTTTTTAAATATCAGGGCACGGGCAATGATTTTGTCATGCTTGATGGCAGAGGGCCACAAGCCGCCCACCTTAGTCCCGCACAGATTGCCCAAATTTGTCATCGCCGCTTTGGCATCGGCGCGGATGGCCTTATCCGTATAGAGGAGGCCGAAGGCTATGATTTCAGGATGGTCTATTTTAATGCGGATGGCTACGAGGGCTCCATGTGTGGCAATGGGGGGCGATGTGCCGTGCGTTTTGCCCACGATTTAGGTCTTATTCGCACAAGTACTCACTTTATTGCCGTAGATGGCCCTCATACGGCTTATTTAGAGGGCGAATGGATACACCTGAAAATGAAAGAAGTAGCCCGGCAATTAGAACAAATCAACGAAGATTTTTTTCTGGATACAGGTTCGCCCCATTACGTTCGGTTTGTGCCAGCGCTAGAGCAATATGAAGTATTGGCTCAGGGGCAGGCCATCCGCTATAATTCCCGCTTTGCGGCCTCAGGCACGAATGTCAACTTTGTGAGCCTTGTGGAGGGTCAGACCCTGGCCGTGCGTACCTATGAGCGGGGGGTGGAAGACGAAACCTATTCCTGCGGAACCGGGGTTACGGCGGCGGCCCTTGTGGCGCATCAAAAGTATGGATTGGCTTCGCCCCTTAGCATCCAAACCAGGGGGGGGCTTTTAAGGGTGAGCTTTGAGGTTCATTCCGCGCAATTCTCAGAAATTTACCTGGCGGGCCGGCCCAAAAAGTATTTGCCGGAACCTATGCCCTGGGCGATGATTAGCGCGGGCAATTTTCTTTTTCCAATGAATGTTTTAAACATTCTTAGTCTATTTTTGCCCCCGCATAAATTTCGCACTAATAATCAAAAATATTGATTTATATGGATTCACTCTTGATTATGGTATTGATTCCTGTGCTAGGGGTCTTGGCCTTATTGTTTACTTTTATCCAGTCTGGCTGGGTAAGCCGCCAAGAGGTAGGCAATGAAAAAATGGCGCGAATTGCCAAAAATATTGCGGATGGAGCGATGGCCTTTTTAGCCGCTGAATACCGCGTCTTGGCCATTTTTGTAGTAGTTATAGCCCTCTTGCTGGGCATTAGCGGCTCCCAATCTGATGACTCAAGTGTTCTGGTGGCGGTGTCTTTTATTGTGGGGGCTTTGTGTTCGGCCCTGGCCGGGTTTCTGGGCATGCGCGTTGCCACCAAAGCCAATGTTCGCACCACGAATGCCGCCCGAAGTGGTTTGAGCAAGGCCCTAAAGATTGCTTTTACCGGAGGTTCTGTGATGGGGCTGGGGGTAGTAGGGCTGGGCTTGCTGGGTTTAGGCGGTCTTTTATTGATTTATAGCAATGTCTTTCCTTTTGGCACCGAAAGCGAGGTGGCCCGAGTCTTGAACATCCTCACCGGATTTTCTTTTGGAGCTTCGTCCATTGCCCTTTTTGCCCGCGTGGGGGGGGGTATCTATACCAAAGCCGCCGATGTGGGTGCCGACCTGGTCGGAAAAGTGGAAGCTGGCATTCCCGAAGACCACCCACTCAACCCGGCTACCATTGCCGATAATGTGGGCGATAATGTGGGCGACGTGGCCGGAATGGGGGCTGACCTTTTCGAATCGTATGTAGGTTCAATCATTGGCACAATGGTGCTGGGGGTAGCCTTTGTGTCGCTTGGCGAGTTTGCCGCATTGCCACTCAAGGGCCTGGAAGCCATTCTTCTTCCCCTTTTGCTGGCCGGGGCGGGCATCATCACTTCTATTCTGGGCACTTTCTTCGTGAATGTCAAAGAAGGCGGCAACCCCCAAAAGGCACTCAATACTGGCGAGTTTGGCTCTACGGGGGTGCTCATTATTGCTTCTTATTTCATCATTACTTTCTTTTTGCCCGAAACCTGGACCTATAATGATAAAGCCTACAGCTCGCTGGGGGTATTTGTTGCCACCATCATTGGGGCCGTAGCGGGTTTGTTGATTGGCCTGATTACAGAATACTACACCGGAACAGGCACTCGCCCCGTCCGGGGCATTGTGCAGCAGTCTTCTACCGGAGCGGCTACTAATATTATTGCGGGCCTGGGCGTAGGAATGCGCTCTACGGCCATCCCGATTATCATCATCGCGGCCGCCATTATTGGCGCACATGAGTTTGCTGGCTTGTATGGGATTGCCATTGCTGCCGTCGGAATGCTGGCCAATACCGGCATTCAGCTGGCCGTAGATGCTTATGGCCCTATCTCGGATAATGCCGGAGGCATTGCTGAAATGAGCGAACTGCCCAAAGAAGTACGTCAGCGCACCGACAAGCTGGATGCCGTTGGCAATACCACTGCCGCCATTGGTAAGGGATTTGCCATCGGCTCGGCAGCTTTGACCGCCCTTGCTTTGTTTAGTGCCTTTATGGTAACCGCCAAAATCAATTCTATTGATGTGGCCGACCCCAAAGTAATGGCGGGTTTATTCTTAGGTGCTATGTTGCCTTTCTTGTTTTCGGCCATGGCCATGGATGCTGTAGGCAAAGCCGCCCTCTCAATGATTGAAGAAGTGCGCCGCCAGTTCAATGAAATTCCGGCCTTGAAAGCCGCCCTGGAAGTGATGCGCAAAAATGACGGCAAAGAAATGGAAGAGTGGAACGAAGCCGACCGCCGTATTTTTGATGCGGCTGACGGCGTGGCCGAATATAAAAAATGCGTGGAAATCTCTACGCAGGCCTCTATCCGCGAAATGGTTGTGCCGGGCTTGGTCGCCGTGATTGCGCCAGTAGCGGTCGGTTTTGGCGGTGGGGCCGAAATGCTGGGTGGTTTGCTGGCCGGGGTAACGGTCTCCGGAGTACTTATGGCCATTTTTCAATCCAATGCGGGCGGGGCCTGGGACAATGCCAAAAAGATGTTTGAAGCGGGCGTAGATATTAAAGTGCAGGGGAAAATACAGAAGTTTTATAAAGGGTCTGACCCGCATAAAGCGGCAGTTGTAGGCGACACCGTTGGCGACCCCTTCAAAGATACTTCCGGGCCTTCGCTCAATATTCTTCTGAAGCTGATGTCGGTGGTTGCCCTCGTGATTGCCCCTTATTTGGTTGGTTAATATTTTGTTTCTTTATAAACAGACCGGAAGTGCGCCAAGCATTTCCGGTTTTTTTTGTTGGGCAATGGGCATTTTCCATCGCTCCTGGTTAGGATTTATGGCCAAAATTTTAGATATTTGGTAAAAATGCCTGAGAAAATGGAAAAAATAAACATCGTTTCAAAATATGAACAGGAACGCGGTAAACCTATGCCTTCAAAATTACATTCAAAGACGCAATCACGCCTGATTTATTTATTAGAGGCTAAGTATGCACAATCGTATGAAGCTTTTTCAGAGTTAAGCCTTTCACTGGAAGATTGGGATTCAGTACCCGATATATGCCTTTATGATAAATCGGCTATCAGCCTGCTGGAAGATGAAGTGGAAATGACCAAGCCTCCTCTTCTTACCATAGAGATTCTGTCGCCTTCGCAAAGCCTGAATGAATTGGTAGGCAAAGCCCGAAAATATTTTGAAAAAGGAGTGCGCTCTTGTTGGGTGGTGATTCCTATTTTGAAGAATATCTATGTGTTTTCGTCTGCTGAGGCTTACGAAATATTCAAACAAGAAGAAACCTTGCACGATTCAAAGATGGAAATTGAGTTTTCGCTCTCAGAAGTATTTATTTGAGCAGAAGCCCACTCATTTTTGCCCCCGCCCTTTATGTAAAAAAGACATAGGTAATAAAAATAGCCGAGGTAAGTCCTATCAAATCGGCCAGCAATCCTGCCGTAGCCGCATAGCGTATTTTTCGAATATTGACCGACCCAAAATACACGGCCATAATATAGAGGGTGGTGTCGGTAGTTCCCTGAAACACACAGGCCAGCTTGCCCATCAGTGAATCGGGCCCATAGGTTTTCATGATATCGAGCATCATTCCCGAAGAACCGCTCCCACTCAATGGCTTCATGAAGGCAACCGGAAGAGCAAAGGTAAATTCTCCGTTGATGTTCATCTTGTCAAGCAAAAATTCCAGCCCCCGGATAATCAGCTCTAAGGCTCCCGCCGTTCTGAACACGGCAATACCAATCAGAATGCCCACCAAATAGGGAATAATCTTAATGGCTACATCGAAGCCATCTTTGGCTCCCTCTATAAAAGCTTCATAGACATTGACCCGGTTGAGCAGGGCTAGCAAAATAAAAAAGATGATAATGGAAAACAAAAGCAGATTACTCACCAGGCCCGATATTACACTGATTTGCTCCTGCGGCAAACTGACAAAGTAGTAAATCGTAAGCCCAATAAAACTCAAAATACCGGCCAGATAAGCCAAAAACACCCAATCCAACAGATTAATCCTTTGCAAAACCGCCACAATAATCATCCCGGACATTGCCGTAACGGTCGTGGAAAGCAGGATAGGAATAAAAACATCCGAAGGATTGGCTGCGCCCATTTGAGTACGATACACCAATATCGTAACCGGAATCAAGGTAAGACCCGTAGAATTGAGCACCGCAAACATAATTTGGGCGTTGGAGGCCTTGTCCGGGTCTTCGTTCAGGGTTTGCATTTCGCGCATCGCCTTGATGCCCAGCGGCGTGCCAGCGTTTTCCAGACCCAGCAAGCTGGCCGACAGCTTCATGAAAATAGGGGTAATGGCGGGGTGGTTTTTGGGAATTTCAGGAAATAAGCGCTGGAAGAAAGGCCCAAATACAAAAGTCAGAATTTTAACAATTCCGGCCTTTTCTCCAATTTTCATAATCCCCAACCACATGGCCATGGCCCCAGTCAGGCCAATTGCCAGTTCAAAAGCCGTGCGCGAAGATGTAAAAGTAGATTCTACCAGACGGCCAAAAATTTCCGTATCCCCATAAATAATCAACTGAAAGAGCGCAATCAGAAAGGCAATCAGGAAAAAAGCAATCCAGATATAATTCAGGGCCATCGGGTTGGATGTTTAGCGTATCATCGAGTTCCGAATATTTTGTAAAGGTAGGAAAAAGCCTTTGTTTTTTCCCGTTCTTTGCCGTAAGGTTTTTTTAATTCTTCTTTGCGCTGTCATCTTGTCAGCCTTTTTGAGGCTGGAACAGGTTTTGAACGCGCACAACGCGAAAACAAATAGCGAAAATTATGCAAGAAAAAGGTACTATTTCGGTCAACACGGAAAATATTTTCCCCATCATCAAAAAATTTCTGTACTCTGACCACGAAATTTTTTTGCGGGAACTAGTCTCCAACGCCGTAGATGCCAGTCAAAAAATCAAAAGATTGGCGGCCCTGGGAGAATTTAATGGCGAACTGGGAGAGCTGAAAGTCAAAGTCAGTTTTAACAAAGAGGCCAAAACCATCACCGTCAGCGACAATGGGATTGGCCTGACCGCCGAAGAAATCAAAAAATACATCAACCAGGTGGCCTTTTCGGGCGCGACCGAATTTGTGGAAAAATACAAAGGCCAAAGCGATGGCAAGGACATCATCGGCAAATTTGGTCTGGGTTTTTATTCGGCCTTCATGGTCGCCGAAAAGGTGCGCCTTGTTACCCGTTCGTATCAGGAAGAAGCCGAAGCGGCTCAATGGATTTGTGATGGCTCTACCGAATTTAGCATTGAACCCGCCGTGCGCAAAGAAAGAGGGACAGACATCATTCTCCATATTGCCCCTGATTCAGAAGAATTTTTAGACAAATGGCGCTTGCGGGGAATTCTGGAGAAATACGGCAAATTTTTACCCATTCCGGTAGAGTTTGAAGAGGAAGTCATCAATACCACTGACCCTATCTGGGCCAAATCGCCCACCGACCTCAAAGAGGAAGATTACCAGCATTTTTATCGCGAGCTTTATCCGATGGCCGGCGAGCCTTTGTTTTGGATTCACCTCAACGTGGATTATCCTTTTGAACTGACAGGGATTCTATATTTTCCCAAAGTTACTTCTAACCTCGAGCTGTACAAAAATAAAATTCAGCTCTATTCCCGGCAGGTCTTTATCACTGATGAAGTCAAAGACATCGTGCCAGAGTTTATGATGTTGCTCCACGGGGTCATTGATTCGCCCGATATTCCCCTTAATGTATCGCGCAGTTTTCTGCAATCGGACGGCAACGTTAAGAAAATTAACACCTATATCACCAAAAAAGTAGCCGACAAGCTCCAGGAGCTTTTCAAAAACGACCGCCCTGCCTATGAACAAAAATGGGAAAGCCTCGGCCTCTTTGCCAAATATGGCTTTATGTCGGATGATAAATTCTACGAAAAGGCCAAGGATTTTACCCTGCTCAAAAATACGGAAGGCAAGTTTTTTACCCTGGATGAATACCGCGAGCACGTACAAGCCTCCCAAACCGACAAAAACAATGAGGTGATTTTTCTCTATACCAGCGATGCCGAAAAACAAAATGTGTACCTGCAATCGGCCCGCAAAAAAGGCTATGATGTGTTGTTGCTCAATGATGGCCTCATAGACCACCATTTTATCTCGGCCCTGGAAAGCAAATTGCCCCACACCCGCCTCAAACGCGTGGATGCGGATACGGTAGAAAAACTGGTGGACACAGGCGTACAGGCCGAAAGTGTGCTTTCTGAAGCAGATGCTAGCCGTTTGAAAGAAATTTTTGAAAAAGTATTGGATAACAAAAGTCTGGTCATCACGGTAGAGTCTCTGCCCACAGATGAGATGCCGGTGGTCATTACCCTGCCCGAATTTATCCGCCGGATGAAAGATATGGCTCAGGGCCAGGGGATGGCGGCCATGATGGGCGGGATGCCCCTTTCGCTCAATGTAGCCATCAATGGCAACCACGTTTTGAGCCAAAAGATTTTGGCCGCCGAAGAAGCACAACAAACCCAGTTGGTGCATCAGGTCTATGACCTGGCCCTCTTGTCGCAAAATATGCTGGCGGGCGAAAGCCTGGCCCGGTTTATTGCCCGAAGTGTGGCCCTGGTGAATTAATTTCCCGGCTAAAACACCCAAAAGAAGCCTTCTTTTACAAGCAGGCTTCTTTTTTTTGTGGTGCCTCATAAGTATTCCTATTGCCTTTTGGCTTTGGCTTCGCGAATGAGGGTTACCTCGGCATTGTCCTGGGTGATGTGCCGAAAATAGCCCCGCCCAGTATCCGCCAGCACCTTGATTTTGGTAGAAGGCCGTGCCCCAAAATTGAAAATACTCATAAAAACATCGGTCTGGGCATTTTGCCGGATAAGGTCGAGGGTTTCTGCGCCAAAGCCAAAATCTCCATCTGTAGCCAGGATAATGCGGTTATTCCCCCCCCTTTTATAGTTTTTGTTGGCTACTTTATACGCCATCTCAATGCCTTTGCGGGCATTGGTTTCTCCTTCGGAAGATAAATTGTCTAATACGGCCAGGATTTTAGCTTTTTCCTGCCCCGAAGTGGGGGGCAACACGGTCCTGGCATTGCCCGAGTAGGTTACAATCGCTACTCGTCCTCGGGGCGCATAATACCGACCAGTTTTTTGAGAGAAGTCTTGAGCAAAGGCAAACGACTGGGCGCATTCATAGACCCGGAGACATCTACCAGAAGCACCATGTTATTGGGCGCAAAGCCCTCCAGTGAATAAAATTCCTCGCCTACCATGCTGTTATCCAGATAAACGGTGTCGGTTTGGTACACAAACACCGTATCCGTGCGGTAAATGATGACCGTGTCCCGGCCTACCTGAATGCCTTTGGGCGTGTTATTGGGCGGGGTCGGATTGGGGCGGGTGGCCGGGCGGGGATTGGAGGCCGGGAGTGGCTCTTTGAAGAAAAAAGCGGCTGGCTGGTAGATTTCCGGCAAGCACTTATCCGGCGAAAGCGAAACAAAACGGTTGTATTCCTGAATAGTATTGTTGTAGAGTTTCAAGACTGGCTCATAGCCCTCGCGGGGCTGTTTGGCCAAAATTTCGGCCCAGCGCTGCCCCTCTTTGGCAATGTCTTCATAGGGAGAATAGGGACATAGCCCATTGTAACGCCCCAGTTTTTCAATGCCTTTCATATTGTCATATTCATCGGTTAGCAATTTTCGGAGCAGGGCATCAATGGCATTGGCATCGGGAAGGGAAGCGTTCTTCTTTTGTAAGTAATCGCGGGTGGCCAGGAGTACCTTTCTTTCTTCAAGTACCAATTCGTGCAAGGCCCGGGCCGAGCGTTGCCAGCTTGAGGCGGGCTTGTCAAGAGGGCGGCTCTCGAATACCGCCCACAAATCCCGACGAAAACTATCGGTGAGGCTTTCCATGATTTGGCTAAGCTGCTGTACCCGGTCGCGAATCTGGGCAATCCGGGCAAAATTATCCTCTAAATACTTTTTTTGGGCGTATTGCGCAGTCAGCTCGAGGCGATAGGCATCCATTTCTTCCCACAGACTCATTATGTTTTGGGCTTGTGCCAACAAAGAAGCCTGACATTCAGGCGGCAAAAACTGGGTGTAGAGCCGGGCATAGTGGTATTGGGTAATCGGAATCACATACTTAGAATAGTTGAAATAGAAACGCTGCTGGTTGGCAAAATCCTGGTAGGCGATATTGCTCAGTAAATGGGCATTAAAAAAATTGTAAGTACGAATGCCCTCATTCAAAAATTCGGCATATTTCAAAAAAGCCTGGTATGCTTGTTTGTTCCAAACCTCGGGCTTTGAAACAGGCACAAAGCCGGGGATATCGGCGGCCTGATACCGGGGAGCATAGTCTGGGGCGGGATTTTGGCCCAGGTCTATCTTCCAAATCATGGGGATAAAAGGAATATTGGCACTCAAAAACCCGGTTCCACTGTTTTGGCAATATTGCACAAACAAATTAAAATCGGCAATCAGCCCTCCATTGAGCATATTTTGGAGGGCTTTGAGCACGGCATTGGCCTTGGCATCGCTGAGGCGGTCTTCATAAAAATATTCGTTGAGATAATATTTGCGGGTTTCCTGGATTTCCCCTAACATCTGAATAAAACCCTTCACCGTGTTTTGGGCCTGGTAGTGCAAATTGGCCGGATTGAGCTTTTCCATTTGCCAGATACGGGCTTCGGTGGCCTCAAGCTGGCGAATGAGTACTTCTTTGAGGTCCTGGGTACGGGCCCCTTCGGCCAGGTTGTAACGCACCTGGCGAAGCACTTCCAGTTCTTCCCAGACAATATCACGCATGGCCTTCTCAAAAACAAGGTAGGTGGGGGTATTGGAAAGCTGCCGGAAACGCACCTGTTCTAGCTGCCGGGCCAGGTCGTAATGAGCTTTTTGATAGCCTTGCATCAAGGCCGGAAACTTTGCCAGTTTTTGCGCTGCCCCTTCAAAATGATCCCTTTCATAATCTTTCAATTGATGGTAGGTTTCCAGTTCGCGGGCCAGCCGGGTGATTTCGTCCAGCAGGCTTTGCAGGGCAGTAAGCTGGCTTTTCAGCGTTGTGCCATCCGCACCCAGGCTTGCGCTCAGGCTCAAGGACTGGCCATACCAATACTCACTTTCATTGTCGGGCAAAATGGGGCAGGTGAAGCGTGAAGGAGCAAAGGCCCCTTTCTTTAACTTCTGCCTTTCCACTTCTTCATAATATTCCTGACATTCTTCAAAAAGTGCCAGCAGCATTTTCTGATTAAATGTCAGATATTGCGCCATACTGTTGAGCGCCTTTTGCCGGGGATTTTGGGCCAGACTGGCGGAAGACCATAACAGCCAGCAAGACAATACAGAAATGAAATAAATCCGCATACGTGTATTTTTGAGAATTTGAGATGGCTTGCCACAAAGACACAATTCAGAGGTAAGGTAGGAATTTTTAATTCAACTTCACACCAGAAGGTCTATTTTTAAACCTGTATGGAAGCTTTTTTTAAAGTAAAAATCGGACTTTGAACCAAAAAGCCAATTCATTGTTAAAAATACAGATTAGGATGCTCCTGCTGCAAATCATTTTACCAAAACTACCGCGATATGCCTTTTAAAGTTGGCGTTTTACTCACTGGATGCGGATTTTACGATGGCACGGACGTTTCCGAAGCCATTTTTACCCTATTGGCCCTGGACAAGTACGACTGCCAGAGTGTGCCCATTGCCCCCGATTATCCCCAGGCAATGGTAGTTAACCACCTCACCGGCGAAGACCGAATGGAAACCCGAAACATCCTTGAAGAAGCCGCCCGCCTGACCAATGGCGGGGTGCTGGCCCTGAGCGAAGCCAACCCGGATGAACTGGATGCCCTCATTATTCCGGGTGGTTTTGGGGTTACCAAAAACCTAACCGCCTCATCTACACTCATGGCCCAACTGGGACAACTGGTCAAGGGCATTTATGAAGCCCAGAAACCCCTGGCCTCGGTTTGTTTGTCGCCCCGTGTTTTGGCCCAAACCCTGCTGGAAATAGGCATAGAAACCGAACTGCACCGGCTCAATACAAAATCTACGGCAGAAAGCCAGCTTATCGCCGAGGAAGGGGTCTTTGATGAAACACACCGCATCATCACCTCTCCCTGCTATACCCAAGATGCCCCCATTGCCCTGGTGTACCTGGGCATAGAAAATACGGTGATAAAAATGACGCAGCTCTGCCGGGGACGGCGTTAAGGCCCGATAATTAAGGAATTTGTCCTTCTTGCGCATCTTCCGCATCTTTGAGCTGTAGCTCCAGGGCAAATACTGAAATCTGGATTTCCCAAATGAGCAGGGCCAATGAAACCATCAGCAGCATCAGCTGATAGCAAAAATGTATTTTCCGGCATTCAGATAGCCTTCAAACAAGACATACATACACAAAACGCACAGAAAAAGACTCAAAACCCCAGCCGCCTGGGCATTGCGAATGAGATACATTCGCTTGCGCAAATTCCGAATCTGGCGATACAGTGTGGTCTTGTGGCTTTTACGGTATTCCGAATGTAAATTCCGAATCAGGGCCGCAATGGCCAAAAAGCGGTTGCCATAGCCCAGCAGCAACAAGGAAACCGCCGGAAAAAGCAGGGCTGGGGTGGTGAGGGTAATATCCATAAAAAGAAAATTTTGTGCAAAAATGACAATTTTGCTCGTTTCACCGGCAAAGAGAATTCAAAAAATCCTTCCGAAAACGGAAATAGGCCCTCTAAAAGCATTGGAACAGGTCCGGCTCCTTGCCCCCAATCTAGTTTCCGTTCCTCTTCCTGAAAATATAGTGTAAAAATGAGTCGCTTCACTTAAAGACCCAAAAAAACCTCTCCCATTTACAGGATGTTGGGAATTTTTATGAGGTCCTGAAAGCTTCAGGGCATGAAATCTACACTATTTTCCTGCTCCTTTCCGCGTTTGTCTTTTCAAAAAATAATCTGTGAAGTGCTTTTCAAAAACTAAAGAATATGATATTGAACATTGAAGATACAGCCGAAGGCGTTTTCAAGGCTTTTCAACACTTGAATACCACAGAGAAAGAAAAACTAATGAATTGGTTATTAGACAAGGAAAACATACCTGAAATAACCCAGCCAACAGTCAATCCTATTGACGAACTTTTTGGCATTTGGAAAGATGAAAGTATTGACCTCAAAACGCTCCGTGTACAAGCATGGCGAATTAAAAAATAATCTTGTGTGATACAGGTATTTTCATTCAATTGTTTCGAGGTGATGAGCAAATACGCCAAAACTTACAAACAATTGGCTCAGAAAACTTGGCTTTGAGCGTAATCACGCAAGGCGAAATCTATTTTGGAATGCCTAAAAGAGAAGCACAACGAACATGCGAGCTATTGGCGATGTTCAAAACTTATCACCTTGACCGACAAACCTCAGTGAAATTTAAGGAACTAATAACTGAACACAGCGATAGACAGTTAGCTTTGCCAGATGCCTTGATTGCGGCTACCGCTTTGGTCAATAGCCTTGAACTTTACACACTAAATACCCAAGATTTTATCATCATTGAAGATTTAAAATTATACAACCCTTAAAAATACAAACCTTTGAAACTCACATGTTTCCTTCGTTTTGTACTTCCTCCCTTGGCTATTGCATTTTTGAAAAATAATCTTTAAAAAATCAAAGATTATCTGATAATTTTCGTGATAAATCTACCATAACAGACTGTAGCCTGCCACTCTTGGTTAGCTATCTTACCTCTGCAAGAACGGCTTGGCTTAAAGCCCCCCAACCATTTGTCTTTACACCCAGAAAAATTATCCCGCCCCAGGAGGCACGTTTCCTCAAAAAAACCCTGGCCAGCATACCGGCCAGGGTCCTGAAAAGCTGCCTTTCCCACCTTATACGGTCGCTTCGCTGGCGGCATACTCCGCAATCGGAATGCAACTGCATATCAGGTTGCGGTCGCCATAGGCATTATCCACTTTGGCTACGGTCGGGAAAAATTTATTGGTTTTGAGGTAAGGCAAGGGATACGCCGCTTTTTCGCGGGAATAGGGATAGGGCCACTCGTTGGCAAGGAGCATGGCGGCCGTATGGGGTGCATTGACCACGGCATTGTTACCAGCTTCGGCCTTTCCGGCTTCTATCTCCCGGATTTCTTCCCGAATGCTAATCATCGCCTCGCAAAAGCGGTCCAGTTCGGCCTTGCTTTCACTTTCTGTGGGTTCAATCATCATCGTCCCGGGCACCGGGAAAGAAACCGTCGGTGCATGAAAACCATAATCCATCAGGCGTTTGGCGATGTCGGCCACTTCTACCCCGGCTTTTTTAAACTCGCGGCAATCAATGATAAATTCGTGGGCGCAGGTTCCCTTTGTGCCTGTATAAAGCACCGGGTAATGCCCTTCCAGACGGGCCTTGATATAATTGGCATTCAGAATAGCCCGGCGGGTAGCTTCGGTCAGGCCTTCGCCCCCCATCATGGCAATGTAAGCATAAGAAATGGCCAGGATACTGGCACTTCCATAAGGAGCCGCCGACACCGCCGTGGTCTGGTTTTGCGAAACCGGACGCACCGAATGGTTTGGCAGATGTGGCTCCAGGTGGGCCGCCACACAGATAGGCCCCATACCGGGTCCTCCGCCCCCATGCGGAATGCAAAAAGTCTTATGAAGGTTGAGGTGACAAACATCGGCCCCAATCATAGCCGGGCTGGTAAGCCCCACCTGGGCATTCATATTGGCACCATCCATATACACCTGGCCGCCGTATTGGTGAATAAGCTGGCAGATTTCCTGAATGGCTTCTTCAAAAACCCCGTGGGTTGAAGGATAGGTAACCATCAGCGCGGCCAAGTTTTCGCGGTGCTTTTCGGCTTGCTGCCTCAGGTCGTCCAGGTCTATATTGCCACGCTCATCACATTTGACCAAGACTACTTCCATGCCTGCCATCACGGCACTGGCCGGATTGGTACCGTGGGCCGAAGAAGGAATAAGGGCAATGTTGCGATGGGTATCGCCATTGGCCAGGTGATAGTTACGGATAGTGAGCAGTCCGGCATATTCACCTTGTGCGCCCGAGTTGGGCTGTAAAGATACAGCCGCAAAGCCGGTGATTTCGGCCAGCCATTGCTCAAGGTCGGCAAACAAAGCCTGGTAGCCCTGGGTTTGGTCCTGGGGGGCAAAAGGATGCAAACCGCCCAATTCAGTCCAGGTAACGGGTATCATTTCGGCTGTGGCATTGAGCTTCATAGTGCAGGAACCCAGGGCAATCATAGAATGTACCAGCGAAAGGTCGCGGCTTTCCAGGCGCTTGATATAACGCAGCATTTCGTGCTCGGTATGGTAGGCATTAAATACCGGATGCTGGAGAAAATCAGAAGTACGTACCAGATTTTCGGGTAAATCCAGCCGGAGGTCTTCGGTGAGAGCCTCTATGGACAGGTCCAGGGCTTTGCCTTTGGCTTCGGCAAAAATCTCCAGCAATTCTTTAACGTCCGCGTAGCGGGTGGTTTCGTCCAGGCTAAGGCCGATTTGGTTGTTTTCGGTGTAGCGCAGGTTGATTTGGCGGGCCAGGGCCAGGGGCTGGAGGAGGGTTTTATCTCCTTGCAGGGTCAGGGTGTCAAAATGTTTTCTGATTTTCCAGGACATAGCCCAGTTTTTCCAGGCCTCTTTTGAGAAACTGGGTAAGCCCATATATCCGACCAGCAATATTTTTCAAACCCTGTGGGCCATGATAAACGGCATACATACCCGCCATTACCGCCAGCAATACCTGTGCGGTGCAGATATTAGAAGTCGCTTTTTCGCGGCGGATGTGCTGCTCGCGGGTTTGGAGAGCCATCCGATAGGCTGGATTGCCCTGGCTATCTACCGAAACCCCAATGATGCGGCCCGGAATAAGTCGCTTAAACTCATCTTTGGTGGCAAAGAAGGCTGCATGAGGACCGCCAAAGCCCATTGGCACACCAAAGCGCTGCGAAGAACCCACCACAGCATCCGCCCCCATTTCTCCGGGGGCTTTGAGCAGGGTAAGGGCCAGCAGGTCGGCGGCTACAGCCACCTTCACCTCTTGCTCATGGGCCGAGGCAATCAAAGCCGTATAGTCATACACCTCGCCATTGGTTGCCGGATATTGCAAAAGCATTCCAAACAAATCGGGGTGGGTCAGGTCAAATTGGGTATGATTGCCTACTACCACTTGCAGGCCCAGGGGCTGGGCCCGGGTTTGAATCAACTCAATGGTCTGAGGATGGCAAAGTTCAGAAACAAAAAAGGTGTGGGCATTTTTCTTGGTTCCTTTGCGAAGACCCAGAAACATGGTCATGGCTTCGGCAGCGGCGGTGGCCTCATCCAGCAGAGAAGCATTGGCAATTTCCATTCCGCTCAGGTCTATGACCATCGTCTGAAAATTGATGAGGGCTTCCATTCTTCCCTGGGCGATTTCGGCCTGATAGGGGGTGTAGGCGGTGTACCAACCCGGATTTTCAAGAATATTGCGCAAGATTACACCCGGAGTAATGCAATTGTAATAGCCTGTTCCGAGGTAAGACTTGAAAACCTTATTCTGGGCGGCAATTGCTTTAAAACTTTGCAAAAAAGCAGTCTCTCCCTGGGCAGGCGGCAAATCTAAGGGGCGTGGCAATCGGATGGAAGCCGGAACCGTTTTCGCAATCAGTTCGTCCAGGGTAGCTACCCCAACCGTTTTGAGCATATCGGCCATCTCCCGGGCATTTTGGCCGTGATGCCGGTCGGCAAATGATTCCTGAAAATGCAGATTTATTTTCATGAAAGGCAAGGATTTAAAAGCCTGTATTTTTAAAATGGAATACAAAATTAAAAGGAATTTATTGAAAATAGGCAACTATCCAAAGCCTATGTACAAGAAGAATGTTTTGCTCACCGCGCAAAATAACCCTTTATGCCCCAAATTGCGGCGAATGAAAAGGAGTCCATTCCGCATAAAAAGCCACGTCTCAAAAAATAAGATAAAAATCGCGGAGTAAAGCTTTGAATTCCGCGGTGTATTGCTGAGCGGCATCCCGTATAAAAAGTACGGTTTCTATCAAAGGTGCGGCAAGGGTTTCCCTTCCATAGACCGTCATTACCCTGAAGCAAGGCTTTTGCGGTCGGTTATAGACCCATAATCGGTGAAGAGGTTTCCATCCGCTGGTTTGGGCCAGTTGGGCAAACCGGGCCGCTTCGAAAGGTGGATAGAGCAAAGCCAGGCGGCCTTCTGCTGACAAAAGCGGCCCGGCCAGCAAGAGCAGGTCTTCTGGCCCAAGACCCCGGTCGGCGTGCTTTGCCCGGCTTTTGCGCATCCTCGGGAAGCCAGTGTTTTTCAAAAAAAGGGGGATTGCTGACTATCCAGTCAAATTTCTCGGTGGTCTGGCGGGCAAAATCCTGTGCGGCTCCGGCAATCAATTGCAAGCGGTGGGTCCAGGGGCTTTGCAAAAAATTGGCCTGGGCTTGTTGTGCGGCCTGAGGGTCTATTTCTATGGCTGTAAGCCGGGCCGGGGTGCGCTGAGCGAGCATGAGGGCCAAAAGCCCGGTGCCCGTGCCAATGTCTAATATGCTGATGGCAGACTGTGCCGGGAGCCAGGCCCCAAAGAGGCAGGCATCGGTGCAAACTTTCAGGGCCGCCCCCGCCTGCTCAACCCGAAATTGTTTAAACTGAAAAAAAGTATTGGCCATGTCCCCATCCCTCGGTAAAATCCCTCTTTGGAGGCTAATTTCGGAATGACTACTCCCTTAAACCCAATTGCTGGCGTAGGGCGGCATCCTGAGATCGATTTTTTTGCCAATAGGCAGTTTTGAGCTGGGCACGCAAGGTCGCACGGGTGATTTGCACCTGCCCATCGCGCCCCGGATAGCTTTCTTCCCACGCCAAAATTCGGTAGGGAAAGGTTTTTTCAAACCGGATTTTGAGGCGGTGCTGGCTTTGGGCATATTCCAGGGAATACACTTGGCTAGAATCACTATCTGTTTGCAAAGTGCCTTTGGCGGCTTCGGGCTTTAGGGCAAAATGGAGCAACCGGGCCGTAACGGTGCCGGAGATGATACGAAAATCTCCCTGAGGCAGGTTTTCCGGCGCAATTCGGATTTGATTCCACAAGGCATCCTCGAGCCAGACATCTTCTAATTTGGTTTTTTGGTCGCCTTCGGACTCAAAATAAGAGAATGACTCCAGGGCATATTCGTTTTTGCGCCAGTTTATCTGGGTAAAAACCTGCCCACACCATTCCTGAATGGTAGCCGTAATTTTAAGGGGCCGGTTTGGGGCTTCTACCGGGGAAAAACTGGATACCATCACCGAATAAGGATAAATGCCAGTGTAGAACTTTTTGGTGGCATTGAGCTTAAGCACATTCACTACCTCCCCCTCTCCGCCCGCCGGCTGGTCCACTTTGACCTGTTTGCGCCTTGAAAAAGGCTCCGTTACAAAAATCAGCACCGCATCGCCCTCGTGTTCTTCTCCATAGCGGGCCTGGCGCAAATGATAGCTGCTTATCTCTGCTTCTCCTTTATACCAATATTCGCCAAAGCGAGGGTCAAGTGAAGAAGCTTTATCAGCCGCAGAGGAAGTGCTCCCGATAGAAAAAGGGGCCGCGGGGTCTGTTAAAAAAACAAAGCTGGAAGTAAATCCGGCCAGTACCAATAAAGTGCTGATAGTCAGCCCGCAGAGCAACTTATGATTTGAACAAGGTTTCATTATTTTTCTTGGATTTATACAAATTGCTATTAAAACAAGCCTTGTTAAAGGCTGGTTCGGCCAGGTTTGTTCTAGCCTCCTAAATAAATGTTAAAAATTTGGAACCTGGTAGCGGATGAAAAGGTCTGGGCGATTTTTTCTGTCTTTGCGGAGGTTAAGCCAATTTTGCCTGGGCAAAAGCTTGCATTTTACTAAATTTCTTGGCATTTTTGTAAGCATCATATTGACAAAATTATTAGCGAACTGTTTGTCAATAAGTTACAACACCCTTACAAAAATCACATCAAAGGCCCATTTTTTCTGAATCCACGAAAATTGTGGAGATAAATTGTTTGTCTTTTAGGTAATTTTTTTGGCATAATAAAACATCCAATTCAAACCCATTTTTGCAAACTTATTTTTAATTAAAGCCCATGAATCAACTTCAAGTAATGGACGAACCTTTACTGGCCGAGAGCAAAAACCGCTTTGTCTTATTTCCCATTCAGCACCACGATGTCTGGGAAATGTATAAAAAAGCCGAAGCTTCTTTCTGGACTGCCGAGGAAATAGACCTGGCGCAGGACCTCAAAGACTGGGAAGGCCTCAATGATGGAGAACGGCACTTTATTTCGCACGTGCTGGCATTTTTTGCGGCCAGCGACGGCATTGTCAATGAAAACCTGGTGGTGAATTTTTTGAAGGAAATTCAGCAGCCCGAGGCCCGTTGTTTTTATGGTTTTCAGGTGATGATGGAAAATATCCACGCCGAAACTTATTCTTTATTAATTGACACCTACATCAAGGATTCAAAAGAGCGCGACCATCTCTTCAATGCCATTGATACGGTTCCCTGTGTTACCAAAAAAGCCAACTGGGCTTTGCGCTGGATTGAAAGTGAGCATTTTGCGGAGCGGCTCATTGCTTTTGCGGCCGTAGAGGGCATTTTCTTTTCGGGCAGTTTTTGCTCTATTTTCTGGCTCAAAAAACGGGGGCTGATGCCCGGCCTAAGCTTTTCAAATGAGCTTATTTCGCGGGATGAAGGCCTGCATTGCGATTTTGCCTGTTTGCTCTACACACGTCATATTCAGAATAAGCTTCCACAGAGCCGGGTCATTCAAATCATTACGGAAGCCGTTGAGATTGAGAAAGAATTTGTAACGGATGCCTTGCCCGTTGATTTGATTGGTATGAATGCCAAACTGATGGCCCAATACATTGAGTTTGTGGCCGACCGCCTGCTTCAAGAGTTGGGCTGCCCCAAACAATACAATGTGGGCAATCCTTTTGATTTTATGGAATTTATTTCTTTGCAGGGCAAGACCAATTTCTTTGAAAAGCGCGTGGCCGAATACCAAAAAGTTGGGGTTACGGCGGATAAGGAAAAGCAAATGTTTAGTCTGGACGAAGATTTTTAGTTTTCTCAGGGGTCGGGAAAGTGCGCTTTTCCGGCCTTCATTTTTTCATTTCTGGCCCATTTCCAGGGCAATCATTCCTAAAATATCATCCAGGTATTCCCGATTGTTGGCCAGGCGAGGCACTTTGTGCTGTCCCCCTAATTTACCTTTCTTTTTGAGCCAGTTGTAAAAAGTGCCTTCGGGCACGGCTTGCACAAGGGGCGACTGGAGTGCCAGGTTTTGGTGCCGTTTGGCTTCATAATCGGAGTTGATTTCCTGCAGCTTGCGGTCCAGCACTTCGGTAAACAAAGGCAGGCTTTCGGGCTTTTTTTCAAATTCAATCACCCATTCGTGTCCCCCCCGCTGCTGTCCGGTGAGATAGATGGGGCCGGCGGTAAAATTGCTGATGATGGCCCCCGTTTGCTGGCAGGCGTGGGCAATGGCGGTTTCCGCATTTTCAATAATAACTTCCTCCCCAAAGGCATTGATAAAATGCTTGGTCCGCCCGGTGATTTTGATGCGGTAAGGATTTTTGGAAGTAAATTTTACGGTATCGCCAATTTTATAGCGCCAGAGGCCTCCATTGGTAGAAATAATCAGGGCGTAGTTTTTGTCCAGTTCCACCTCGGCCAGGCTAAGGGCGCGGGGGTGGGCCTGTTCCAGTTCGGCCAGGGGCACAAACTCATAAAAATGCCGTAGTCCAGCAGCAGCAGCATATCCTCGCGCGAAAGCTCATCCTGAAGCCC